>NZ_JBVVQR010000003.1:360757-411232 GCF_055811535.1 Mesorhizobium sp. WSM4816
CCGGCAGGACAGAGGGGGGCGCCAAGGATCGCTGCAGATCAGCATTTTATCCTGAGCCGCCGCGCTGTTGGGATTTTTCCGTTATGACCGCCTGAAGGACTCGTGAAGCGCTGCTTCACGGTCTATCTTCGACCGCAAGTCGTCGAACAAAGGGGCAGGAGATGAGCAGCACCAGCCGCGAAGCAGAGCGCGGACCTTCCAAAATCACGCCGCTGCCGGCGCGTACCGCGGCCAATGCGCCGGCGCCGCAAGCGCACGGCATTGCCCGCAATCCCGGCATGACGCTCGATCTCGGCTTCATGGAATCGATGCGCAGCGTCAACCGCTCGGCGCTGGAGCGGCGTGTCGCCAGCCTGACCAAGCGGCGCTCGATCAAGGCCGACAACCAGGCCGCCTGGCTGCTGCGCGCCGTCGCCTGCATGGACCTGACGACGCTGAACTCGAACGATACCGAAGAGCGCGTGCGCCGGCTCTGCGCCAAGGCGGTCAATCCGTTCCGCCGCGACATCGTCGAAGGCCTCGGCATTACTGGCGAGAAGATCCGCCCGGCGGCGGTCTGCGTCTATCATCCCTTCGTCGCCACCGCCGTCGATGCGCTGCGCGGCAGCGGCATCCATGTCGCCGCCGTATCCACCGCGTTCCCGCACGGCCTCACGCCGCTGTCGACGCGGCTGCAGGAGATCGAAGCGTCGGTGAGCGACGGCGCCGACGAGATCGACGTCGTCATTCCACGCGGCCTGGTCTTTGCCGCGAAATGGCAGGAACTCTATAACGAGATCGTTGCGATGCGCGCCGCCTGCGGCGAGGCGCATCTGAAGGTCATCCTCGGCACCGGCGACCTCGCCACGCTGCGCAACGTCATGCTGGCGTCGATGGTGGCGATGATGGCCGGCGCCGATTTCATAAAGACGTCGACCGGCAAGGAAAGCGTCAACGCAACGCTGCCGGTCGGCCTTGCCATGGTGCGCGCCATCCGCGCCTATTTCGAGGAGACCGGCTACCTCATCGGCTTCAAGCCGGCCGGCGGCATTTCGACGGCAAAGGCGTCGCTCGACTGGCTGGTGCTGATGAAGGAAGAGCTGGGCCGGCGGTGGCTGGAGCCGGACCTGTTCCGCTTCGGTGCATCGAGCCTTTTGACCGACATCGAGCGCCAGCTCGAACACCATCTGACCGGTCACTATTCGGCCAATCATCGCCACGCGATGGCGTGACTATCGGGAGCGCCCCATGAACATTCTCGAACGCTATCATGCCATGGACTACGGCCCGGCGCCGGAGGCCCGCAATGAGGCCGATGCCTGGCTTGCGGCGCGGGATTTTTCCAAGGGGCTGTTCATCGGCGGCGACTGGAAGGCGGCCGGCGGCGGCAAGACATTTGATACCAGCGACCCGTCATCGGGAAAATTGCTGGCCAAGGTGTCGGATGCCGGTGCTGCCGATATCGATGCCGCGGTTTCGGCCGCGGCCAAGGCGCTGCCGAAATGGGCCGCAGCCACCGGCTATCAACGCGCCAAAGTGCTCTACGCCATCGGCCGCGCCATGCAGCGCCACCAGCGGCTGTTTGCGGTGCTGGAATCGATCGACAACGGCAAGCCGATCCGCGAAAGCCGCGACATCGATGTGCCGCTGGCCATCCGCCATTTCATCCACCATGCCGGCTGGGCGCAGGCGCTGGACAAGGATTTCCCTGATCAGAAGGGCGTCGGCGTCGTCGGCCAGATCATCCCGTGGAACTTTCCGCTGTTGATGCTGGCCTGGAAGATCGCGCCGGCGCTGGCCGCCGGCTGCACGGTGGTGCTCAAGCCGGCTGAGTTCACGCCGCTTACCGCCATCCTGTTCGCCGAGATTTGTCAGCGCGCCGGCGTGCCGAAGGGCGTCGTCAACATCGTCCAGGGCGGACCCGAAGCGGGCGCGGCAATCGTCAACCATCCCGGCGTCCAAAAAATCGCCTTCACCGGCTCGTCCGAGGTCGGCAAGATCATCCGCAAGGCCACCGCCGGGTCGGGCAAAAAAATATCGCTGGAACTTGGCGGCAAGTCGGCCTTCGTCGTCTTCGAGGATGCCGACCTAGACAGCGCCGTCGAGGGACTGGTCGACGGCATCTGGTTCAACCAGGGCCAGGTCTGCTGCGCCGGCTCGCGGCTTTTGGTGCAGGAAGGCATCACTGAAGCCTTCATCGCCAAGGTCAAGACGCGGATGAGCCGGCTGCGCGTCGGCAGCCCGCTCGACAAGAACACCGATATCGGGCCGCTGGTCGACCTGACCCAGCTCGATCGCGTCAAGGGCCTGGTCGCCCAAGGCGCCAAACAGGGCGCCATCTGCTGGCAACCGGACGTGGCGCTGCCGTCAACCGGCTATTACCATCTGCCGACGCTGGCGACAGGCGTTTCGCCGGCCAACATCCTGGCGCAGGAAGAGGTATTCGGACCGGTGCTGGCGACCATGACCTTCCGCAACACCGAGGAAGCGGTCGAGCTGGCCAACAACACGCGCTACGGCCTGGCCGCTTCGGTGTGGAGCGAGAACGTCAACCTTGCGCTGCACGTCGCGCCGCAATTGAAGGCCGGCGTCGTCTGGGTCAACGGCACCAACATGTTCGATGCCGCCTGCGGCTTTGGCGGTTATCGCGAGAGCGGCTTTGGCCGCGAAGGCGGGCGCGAGGGCATGCTCGAATATTTTTCGGCAAAACTGCCTCTTGGTCCCGCCATCAAGCCGGCAACGGCACCGGCTCCGTCGATCGAGCAGGCCGAAAGCGACGCCATCGACCGCACGGCAAAGCTGTTCATCGGCGGCAAGCAGGTGCGGCCGGACGGCAATTATTCGCTTGCCGTCGCCACTACCAAGGGCAAGCTTGCCGGCGAGGTCGGTCTCGGCAGCCGCAAGGATGTTCGCGATGCCGTCGCGGCTGCACGTGCCTGCAAGGCCTGGCCGGAAGCGACTGCCTACAACCGCAGCCAGGTGCTGTACTATCTGGCCGAGAACCTGTCCGGCCGCGCGGGCGAATTTGCCGCCCGTCTCACCGAGCTTACCGGCGCCACCTCCAAGGCCGCGCGCGACGAGGTCGAGATGTCCATCGAGCGGCTGTTCCTCTATGCCGGCCTGGCCGACAAGTTCGAGGGCCGCGTCCACCAGCCGCCGGCCCGTGCCGTCACTTTGGCGCTGCACGAGCCGGTCGGCGTCGTCGGCATCGTGGCGTCCGACAATGCGCCGCTGCTTGGCCTGATCTCGCTGGTGGCGCCGGCGCTGGCGATGGGCAACACCGTGGTCGCGGTGCCGTCGGAAAAATATCCGCTGCTTGCCACCGATCTCTACCAAATCATCGAATATTCCGACGTTCCGGCCGGCGCCATCAACATCGTCACCGGGCGCAGCGCCGAGCTCGCCGGCGTGCTGGCCAGGCATGACGATGTCGATGGGCTCTGGCTGTTCGCCGATGCCGAGACCTGCGCCAGGGCCGAAGCCGACTCCGTCGGCAATCTCAAGCGCGTCTGGACCGGCAACGGCCGCAGCCTCGACTGGGCGTCGGCCGAGGCTGCCGGCGATGCCTTGCTGCGCCGTGCCGTCGAGGTCAAGAACGTCTGGGTGCCCTACGGCGACTGAGCGTGTGTCGATTGTCGACGTCGGCGCCGCCCCTCATTGGCCGCGACGTTGGCGCGCCCTTCCTGCAACTCTGGTGATTGGCGAAACCATCGATGACAGCGCCCCCTCTCCCCGTCACTATACGGGGAGAGGATGCCGGCAGGCAGGTGAGGGGCAGCGCCGACGCCCGGAATGGGTGAGCCGGTGTGGAGATTGCAATTGTCGACGTCGGCGCCGCCCCTCATTGCCCTGCCGGGCATTTCTCCCCGTATAGTGACGGGGAGAAAGGGCTGGCCGCAGTCTTGGCGCACATTCTGCAACGTTGAGGGGCAGCGCCAATGCCTGGAAAGAGTAGGGAACCTCCGGGCTTGACGGGCTAATAGATGTTCTTTACCGAGAAAAAACATTTGCCGCCCCTAGGCGAATAGCACCCGGGCGGCGACAGAGGGAGAAAAAAGGCATGGCGGATCTGGCAGGCAAGATCGTTGTCGTCACGGCGGCGGCACAAGGCATCGGCCGGGCGAGTGCGCTGGCTTTCGCCAAAGCGGGCGCTGTCGTCCACGCCACCGACATCAACGAGGTGCTGCTCGCCGAACTCGGCAAGACCCCCGGGATCAAGACCCGCAAGCTCGACGTGCTGAACGACGAGGCTGTGACCTCGGCCTTCGCCGAGATCGGCGCTGTCGACGTGCTGTTCAACTGCGCCGGCTTCGTCCACTCCGGCTCGATCCTCGAGATGAAGGACGCCGATCTCGATTTTGCCTATGATCTCAACGTCCGCTCGATGATCCGCACCATCCGCGCCGTGCTGCCCGGCATGCTGGAGCGCGGCGACGGCTCGATTATCAACATGGCGTCGCTGGCCGGCTCGACGAAGGGCGTGCCCAACCGCTTCGTCTATGGGCTGACCAAGGCGGCCGTCATCGGCCTGACCAAATCGGTCGCCGCCGACTATGTCGGCAAGGGCATACGCTGCAACGCCATCTGTCCGGGCACCGTCGAAAGCCCGTCGCTGGAGGACCGCATGCATGCGCAGGGCGACTACGAGGCGGCCCGCGCCGCCTTCATCGCCCGCCAGCCGATGGGCCGCCTCGGCACACCAGAGGAAATCGCCGATCTCGCCGTCTATCTGGCTGGAGCCACCTATACGTCGGGGCAGGCTTATAATATCGACGGTGGCTGGTCGATCTAAGAGGCCATTTGAAAACTCTGAGTTTGCAAACGGCCTCTGCGCCGCAATCAGGAGAAAAAGAATGAAACTGCTGCGCTATGGCGAAGCGGGGAGCGAACGCCCCGGCCTGCTCGATGCGGATGGAACGATCCGCGACCTCTCCGGCCATGTCACCGACATTGCCGGCAAGGCGCTCGACCCGGCATCGCTCGAAAAATTGTCGAAACTCGATCCGCAATCGCTGCCGGCGGTTTCCGGCAATCCGCGCATCGGCGCCTGCGTCGCCGGCACCGGCAAATTCATCTGCATCGGCCTCAACTATTCCGACCACGCCGCCGAGACCGGCGCCACCGTGCCGCCGGAGCCGATCATCTTCATGAAAGCAAGCTCGGCCATCGTCGGGCCTGATGACGACGTGCTGATCCCGCGCGGCTCGGTCAAGACCGACTGGGAAGTCGAGCTTGGCGTGGTCATCGGCAAAACCGCCAAATACGTCACCGAGGCCGAGGCGCTAGATTATGTGGCCGGCTATTGCGTCGCGCACGACGTGTCCGAGCGCGCCTTCCAGGCCGAGCGCCAGGGCCAGTGGACCAAAGGAAAATCCTGCGACACGTTCGGGCCGATCGGCCCATGGCTGGTGACCAAGGACGAGGTCCAGGATCCGCAGAACATCCCGATGTGGCTGAAGGTCAACGGCAAGACGATGCAGAACGGCTCGACCAAAACCATGGTCTATGGCGTCGCCTATCTCGTCTCCTATCTCAGCCAGTTCATGTCGCTGCATCCTGGCGACATCATCTCGACCGGCACGCCGCCCGGCGTTGGGCTGGGCATGAAGCCGCCGGTGTTCCTAAAACCCGGCGACGTCGTCGAGCTCGGCATCGAAGGGCTGGGCATGCAGAAGCAGACGTTCAAGGCGGACGAGTAGGCGCTGTTCCTTCTCCCCTTGTTGTGGGAGAAGGTGGCCGAGCGAAGCTCGGTCGGATGAGGGGTGCTCCAGATTGGCACCGACAGCGCTCCGGCCAGCACCCCTCATCCGTCTCGGCGCTGCGCGCCGATCCACCTTCTCCCACAAGGGGAGAAGGAAAAAGGGGCGCTACTTCAGCACCTTGCCATCCGCTCCAAACCGATAAGTCTTCGCCGGATCCGGCGTCGCGTAGAGCGTCGCTCCCGGTTCGGCGTTGTAGACGCCAAAAATGCGCACGGTGATCAGCCCGGCTTTTTCGCAGTCGAGATAGAGGTTGGTGTCGGCGCCGAGGTGCTCGGCATGGACGACCGTGCCTTTCCAGGCGCCGGATTTCGCATCGACGGTCAGATGCTCGGGACGGACGCCGATGGTCCTGGCCGTCTCGCCAAGCCTGGCGCCGTCGACGAAATTCATCTTCGGCGAGCCGATGAAGCCGGCGACGAACTCATTCGCCGGCGCATTGTAAAGCTCCATCGGTCCGCCGATCTGCTCGATCTTGCCCGCGTTGAGCACGACGATCTTGTCGGCCAGCGTCATCGCCTCGACCTGGTCGTGGGTGACATAGATCATCGTCGCCTTCAGCCGGCGATGCAGCTGCGCGATCTCCAGCCTGGTGTTGACGCGCAGTGCGGCATCGAGGTTGGACAAAGGCTCGTCGAACAGGAAAAGCTTGGGCTCACGCACCACGGCGCGGCCGATGGCGACGCGCTGGCGCTGGCCGCCGGACAGCTCGGCCGGGCGCCTGGCGAGATACGGCTCCAGCGACAGCATCGAGGAGGCGATGCCAATGCGGCGGTCGATCTCGGCCGCCGGCGTGCCCGCCTGCTTGAGGCCAAGGCCCATATTGTTCATCACCGTCAAATGCGGGTAGAGCGCATAGGTCTGGAACACCATGGCGATGCCGCGCTTGGCCGGCGGGGTTGCGGAGACGTCCGCGCCGTCGATGACAACACGGCCCGAGGTCGAATCCTCCAGCCCGGCGATGACCCTGAGCAGCGTCGATTTTCCGCAACCGGAGGGGCCGACGAAGACGACGAATTCGCCATCGGTCACTTCGAGGTTGATGCCCTTCAGCACCTCGACCGGCCCAAACGCCTTCTTCACATTCTCGATATTCAGCGAGCCCACGGCGTTCCTCCGGATTGGAATGTGGGCGCGCCGTAGAGCGCAATCCCTGACGAAAATTCCCCTGTCACAATCGCACCGCCTTTCCGCTGCGGACGCTCTCGTCGGCGGCAAGGCACACCGCGAGCGACTTCACCGCATCGTCCATGTGGCGGGTCAGATCAATATCCTCGCGGATCGCCTTGAGCAGAAAAGCCTGCTCGCGGTCGCAGAGATCCTGATGGCCGGGTTCGCCCTCCATCGACAGCATCTCATCCGCTTTGGCGAACTTGCCGTCCGCGCCGGTCGCCGCGCCGTGCAGGCGGATGGTCGAGGTTTTGGTGTGGGTGTCGATGTCGTCGGATCTGACGCCCTCCTTCATGACGATCGACACGCAGCCGTTCGGCGAGATCACGTCCTTCACGAAAAAGGCGGTTTCCGAGATCATCGGCCCCCAGCCGGCCTCGTACCAGCCGACCGAACCATCGTCGAACAGCACCTGCAGATGACCGTAATTGTACATCGTGGGCGCAATCTCGTCGCTCAGCCGCAGCCCCATGCCGCGCACCTCGACCGGCCTGGCGTCGGTGATCTGCAGCATCACGTCGAGATAATGCACGCCGCAATCGACGATCGGCGACGTCGTCTGCATCAATTGCTTGTGCGTCTGCCAGCTATGGCCGGAGGATTGCTGGTTGAGGTTCATGCGGAACACGTAAGGACCGCCGAGCTTGCGCGCCTCGGCGATCAGCCTGATCCAGGACGGGTGATGGCGCAGGATGTAGCCGATCACCAGTTTTCTGCCGTTGGCCTTGGCTGCCGCAACGACGCGTTTGGCATCGGCCACCGTCGTCGCCAGCGGCTTTTCGACAAAGACATGGCAGCCGGCCTCGAACGCCTTCACCGCATAGTCGGGATGGCTGTCGGAATAGGTGGCGATGCAGGCGATTTCGGGCCTCTCGTCGCGCAGCGCCTCTTCGAAGGAGCGCCTGATGCCGTAGCCGGAAAGCCCGGCCGGCAGCGGGATGTCCGAGCGGTTGACCAGCGCCGCGATCTGGAAGCCGGGGTTGGTATGATAGGCCAGCGCATGGCTGCGGCCCATATTGCCGAGCCCGGCGACGACAACACGAAGAGGTTCTGCCATTTCAATCTGCCTTTTCTTGCCTGCGAGCTGCGAGAGCCACCATTACCTGTGGCTCGCATTCATCTGCGACCCGCATAGCCGCTTCTTCACTGTCGCAGCGGGCCAAAAGTCGGAAGCCATAGGCATCGACTCCTTCCTTGATCAGCGAAAGCCTATGATCGTCAGGCAAGGGATGCTCAAGATTGAGCGCCTGGGTGAACGCCTTCGACTGCTCGTCTTCCATCTGGGAATTGACGCGCCAACGAATATGACAGTTGTATTCCTTCGGCCGGCGGTCCGCCCCGAACCGCGTCAACCGGATGGCAGCGTTGAGATAGAACTGCGGTCCCCAGGAAGACTTCTGAAGGTCCAGCAAGCAGACGGTCTCCGGCCATTCGCGGTAGAAATTCGTGGCGCGCACGCCTCGAAATCCATAGCGGCTCGCTGTCTCGACAAGGGCCTGTACGATAATCTCTCGACCATCACTCACTTGACCGCTCCCGAGGTGATGCCGCGGATCAGCTGTCGCGAGAAGATGACGTAGAGGATCAGCACCGGCATGATCGCCAGCGACAGCGCGGCCAGGATCGCGTTCCAGTTGGTGACGAACTGGCCGAGGAACAGCTGGGCGCCGAGCGTCACCGTCTTGGTTTCCTCCGACGGCGCCAGGATCAGCGGAAACCACAGATCGTTCCAGATCGGGATCATGGTGAAGACGGCGACCGTCGCCATCGACGGCCTGACCAGCGGCAGCACCAGCCGGAAGAAGATGGTGTATTCGGACAGGCCGTCGATGCGTCCGGCATTCTTCAGATCGTCGGACACCTGCTTCATGAATTCCGACAGGATGAAGACGGCGAGCGGCAGGCCTTGCGCCGTATAGACCAGGATCAGCGCCGTCAGCGTGTTTACCAGTCCGCTCGCCACCATCAATTGCAGGATGGCGACGGTGCCGAGGCGGATCGGGATCATGATGCCGAGGGCGAGGTAAAGCCCCATCAGCGAATTGCCGCGAAAACGGTATTCCGACAGCGCAAAGGCGGCCATCGCGCCAAACAGCAGCACGAAGAACAGCGAGGCGACGGTGACGACAAGGCTGTTCTGGAAATAGTGGATGAAATCGCCCTGGCCAATGACGGTGGTGTAGCCGATCAGGTCGAAGGTTTTCGGGGTCGGCGGCGTCAGCGGCGCGCCGAAGATGCCGGCGCGGGATTTGAACGAATTCATGATGACGATGATCACCGGAAACAGCGCGATCACCGTGTAGGTCAACAGCACCGCATGGGCGCCGATGGTGCGGGGCAGGGAGTGGGTTGCCGTGCTCATCTTACGCCTCAGAACTGATAGCGACGCAGGCGCGTCTGGACGAGGAACAGGTAGACGCAGACGCCGCCAAGGATGATCAGGAACATCATCGTGGCGATCGCCGCACCCATGTTGGGATCGCCGACCTGCAGCTGGAAACCGAAGAAGGCGCGGTAGAGGAAGGTGCCGAGAATATCGGTCGAATAGTTCGGCCCGGCCAGCGCGCCTTGCGCGGTGTAGATCAGGTCGAAGGCGTTGAAATTGCCGACGAAGGTGAGGATCGAGATGATGCCGATCGACGGCAGGATCAGCGGCAGCTTGATCTTCCAGAACTGCGACATGCCGGTGATGCCGTCGCATTCGGCGGCTTCGATCACCTCCTCGGGGATCGACAGCAGCGCGGCATAGATCAGCATCATCGGGATGCCGACGAACTGCCACACCGAGATCAGGCTGAGCGTGGTCAGCGCATATTCTTCTTTGCCGAGCCACGGCGTGAACAGGCTTTTGAGGCCGACGAGATCCATCAGGTTCGGCGCCACGCCCCACAGCGGCGACAGGATCAGCTTCCAGGCGAAGCCGACGATGACGAAGGACAGGATTGTCGGCACGAAGATCGCGGTGCGGTAGAAGGCGGAGAACCTCAGCCGCGGGCTGGACAGCAGTGCGGCCAAAAGCACGCCGATCGGATTCTGCACGATCATGTGGATGATGAAGAACCAGACATTGTTGCGTAGCGCGTTCCAGAAATTGACCGACCAGTTGGGATCGCCGAACAGCCTGCGGAAGTTTTCCAGCCCGACGAAGACCTGGGCCTGGTCGATGTTGCGGAACAGCGAAAGCTGCAGCGTGCCGGCCAGCGGCAGGATCATGATCGCCGTATAGACCAGCACCGCCGGCGCCAGGAAGACGACGATATGCCAGCGGAACGGTCGTTTCGGTGCTGCGGCCATGCGTTCGGTCCCCGCCGATCAGGTTCTTGCGATGCTTTCGACGGCAGCGCTGCCCCTCACCCTTACCCTCTCCCCGTGAAGGACGGGAGAGGGGGGCGTCAGCGCCGGAGCTTCTCCCTTCTCCCCGTCACTATACGGGGAGAAGGTGCCGGCAGGCGGATGAGGGGCGGCGCCGTCGGTTGCAGTCGATGCTATCGAAAAAAGCAGAGCCGTCCACTTGCGACGGCCTTGCTCTATCTGCGCTCTTACTTCGCCGGCTTATACCAGCTGTCGAGGCCGTCCTGCAGCTTCTTGGCGGCAGCTTCCGGCGTGACGGTGCCGTTGATGACGTTGGCCGATTCAACCCACGTCTCGTTCTCGAGATTCGGCGTGCCGCGCGACAGGATCTGATAGGTCGAGCGGATGGTCGACTTGCACTTGTCGCGCCAGGAGACGAATTCCTGCGCAATCGGGTCTTCCATCTTCACCGGGGTGTTGTTCAGGCTGAAGAAGCCCGGCAGCGCGTTGGCGTAGATGGTGGCGAAATCCGGCGAGGCGACCCATGTCAGGAAGGTTTTCGCCGCATCGGCATTCTTCGACGCCGCATTGAGGCCCATGCCGATGTCGGTGTGGTCGGAGATGTAGCAGGTGTCGCCGGCCTTCGGCACTGGCGGTGGGAACGCCCCCATCTTGAACTGCGCCTGGGTGTTGAACAGGCCAATCTCCCACGAGCCGGCCGGGTAGATGGCGGCGCGGCCGAGGGTGAACAGGTTCTGGCTGTCCGGATAGGTCTGCGCCTCAAAACCGTCGCCGAGATAGGGCTTCCATTTGGCCAGTTCCTTGAAGGGGTCGACCCACTGCGGATCGGTCAGTTTTTGCTCGCCCTTGATCAGCGCCAGACGGCCTTCCTCGCCCTTCCAGTAGTTCGGGCCGATGTTCTGGTAGCCCATGGTCGCGGCTTCCCAGAGGTCCTTGGTGCCCATCGCCATCGGGATGTAGGTGCCATCGGCCTTGATCTTGTCGAGCGCGGCGTAGAATTCCTCATTGGTCGTCGGCACCTTGATGCCGAGCTGGTCGAAGGCGTCCTTGTTATAGATGAAGCCATGGATGACGGAAGCCATCGGCACGCAGAAGCTCGACTTGCCGTCGTCGGTCTGCCAGGCGGCCTTGGCGACGTCGGAAAAATTCTCCATGCCGGGCAGCGTCGAGATATCGGCGAGATTACCCTTCTTGAACAGCTCCAGCGACTTGTCGAACGGGCGGCAGGTGATCAGGTCGCCGGCCGAGCCGGCGGCGAGCTTGGCGCCCATCGCGGCGTCATATTCGGTCGGCGCCGACGGCGCGAACACCACCTTGATGCCCGGGTTCTTGGCCTCAAAAGCCGGGATCAGCTTGTCCTTCCAGATGGCAAGGTCGTCGCCGCGCCAGCTCTCGATGTTGAGCGTTACGTCCTGGGCATAGGCCATCCCGGCTGAGCCGAGAACGCTGGTGCCGAGAAGAATTGCCGTCAGTAGTTTGGTTGTCATGCTCAGTCTCCCTGTTGACCTTTTTCAGGTTCGGTTTTGAGAACAGAGGCTTTCCGCCCCATGCTCCCCTCGATCGCGGAAAGCGCCGGGCGCAGTTTTTGGCCGGTGCCTTCCAGTAACTTCCGCGCCGCGTCGGCATTTGCCGCGCCGGCGGCGAGCAGAATGGCGGTCTTGACGACGCCGCCGCTGTTTTCGAGCAGACGCGCCGCATCGTCCCTGTCGCGTCCGCTGATCGCGGCGACGATGCGGGCGGCGCGGTCGCGCAGCTTGCTGTTGTCTGCCGTGAGGTTGACCATGTAGCCGTCATGGACATGGCCAAGATGGATGGCGGCCAGCGTCGACAGCATGTTGAGCGCGATCTTCTGCGCGGTGCCGGCGCCCATGCGCGTCGAGCCGGCGATCAGCTCCGGCGGCGTTTCGAGCAATATGGCGATGTCGGCCAGCCGAAGCAGCGGCGCATGCTTGTTGTTGGCGATGGCGATGGTCGCCGCACCGCGGCGCCTGGCGTCCTCGATCGCTCTGACCGCATAGGGTGTCGAGCCGCTGGCCGAGACCGCGATCAGGCAGTCGCCCTCGCCGATGCCGGCAGCGGCAACCGCTGCCGAGGCTTCGTCGGTGTCGTCCTCCGGCCCGCCGGCCAGTGTCTTGAAGGCATCGTCGCCGCCGGCGATCAGGATGGCGATACGGTCGCGCTGAATGCCGAAGGTGCCCGGCAGTTCCAGCGCATCGGCCAGCGCCATCAGGCCCGAGCTGCCGGCCGCCGCGTAAGCGAGCTTGCCGCCGCTGTTCAGCCGGCTGGCGATGATCTCGGCGGCTTTGGCGATGGCGGGAACGGCGCCGCGCACCGCCTTGGCGGCCTCGATCTGCGCGTTGGCCAAACAGGAAAGGATGGCGTCCGGAGCCTGGATGTCCAGCCCCTCGGCATTCTGGTGAAGCGCTTCGGTGCGCGTTTCGGCCATCCGCTTTCCCTCCAATCCGCAAAACAATACCAAAAAAATACCACTTGTCCACACGCATTAGCGATTTCCCTGCCTCGGAACTGGCCCGTCGTCAAAATGCCTAGGCTTTTCAATAAAATACACCTTAATCTTTTTGTAACGAAAATTAATCCTTGGCTATTGGTATTTTATTGGTATTATCCGCCGGGAGGAGAAATCATGTGAAATTCGTGCTTGGCATCGATGGCGGCGGCACCAGCTGCAGGGCGGCTCTTGCAACGGTGGACGGGACTGTCGTCGGCCGCGCCAAGAGCGGTGCGGCCAACATCCGCACCGATCTCACCGGCGCCAGGGCCAACATCGTAGAGGCGGCAAGGCAGGCCTTTGTCGCCGCCGGGCAGGATCCCGAACTGATCCCGCAGACCCCGGCCATCCTCGGCCTCGCCGGCGCCAATGTCGGCACCTACAGGCAGCAGCTCGAAGCGATCCTGCCGTTCAGCCAAAACCGTGTCGAGACCGACGCCGAGATCGCCCTGGAAGGCGCGGTCGGCTCCGGTGACGGCGCCATGGCTATCCTCGGCACCGGCACCGCCTATATGGCGCGCAAAAACGGCAAGTCCCGCGCCATCGGCGGCTGGGGATTCCAGGTTGGCGACCAGGGCAGCGGCGCCCGCATCGGCCGCGACCTGCTCGAGCAGACGCTGCTCGCCTATGACGGCATCCGCCAGGGATCGCCGCTGACGCAGGCCATGCTCGCCGTCTTCCGCGACAATCCCGAGGATTTGGTCGAGTTCACCACCAACGCAAAACCCGGCGATTTCGGCGGCTTCGCGCCCAAGGTCTTCGAGCATGCCGAAAAGGGCGACGCCGTCGCCAACTGGATCCTCGACAAGGCAATCGCCGACGTCGAGGCAGCACTTGGCGTGCTCGATCTCGGCGACGACGATCCGCTCTGCCTGCTTGGCGGGCTGGCGCCGCTCTATGCACGACGCCTGTCGGCGCGCTACCGGGCGCTGCTGAAGCCGCCGCTCGACGATGCGCTGGGCGGCGCCGTGCAGATGGCGGTGCGCGTTTTCTCGGGTGCGACGGAGGCAACGTGATGAGCGAGGCCGCCGATCAGATCTTCGCCACGCTGAAACAGTCGGCGCAAAGCGGCGCGCCGCTCTATCTGCAGCTCAGGAAGAGCATCGAGGACGCGGTCAATCGCGGCCTGATCGGGCCGGGCGACGCGCTGCCGTCCGAGCGCGACATCGCCAGCAAGGCCGACATTTCCCGGGTCACCGTGCGCAAGGCGGTGCAGGATCTGGTCAAGGGCGGCATCCTCGTCCAGCGTCACGGCTCCGGCACCTTCGTCGCGCCGCGGATGGAGCGCGTCGAGCAGTCGCTGTCGCGGCTGACGTCCTTCACCGAGGATATGGCGCGGCGCGGCATGGCGGTGCGTTCGGCCTGGCTCGACCGCGGCCTCTATGCGCCCTCGCCGGACGAGATGATGGTGCTCGGCCTGTCGTCGAACGAACTGGTGGCGCGGGTGGCGCGGCTGCGCATTGCCAACGATACGCCGCTGGCGATCGAGCGCGCGGCACTGTCTGCCAGCGTGCTGCCCGACCCGGCGGCGATCGGTTCGTCGCTCTACGCGGCGCTTGAAACGACCGGCCATCGGCCGGTGCGGGCGGTGCAGCGCATCTCCGCCGCCAATCTCGGCGACGACGACGCGCGCCTGCTCGAAGTGCCGCCTGGCATTGCCGGCCTGCACATCGAGCGTATTTCCTATCTGGCGAGCGGCAAGGTGATCGAATTCACCCGCTCCATCTACAGGGGCGACGCCTATGATTTCGTCGCCGAGCTCCGGCTGAGCGGGCCGGGCGAAGAGGGCCGGCCATGAGCACAGTAAACACCCAAATGGGGATTACCCATATGCGGCGCGAGATCGAGGAGATCCCGGAGGCCACCGCGCGCCTGCTCGACGGTTCGGCGGCGGTACTGACCGAGGCCGGGCGCGGCATTCGCGAGCGCGACCCAAACTTCGTCGTCACCGTGGCGCGCGGCTCCTCCGACCATGCCGCCACCTTCATGAAGTATGCGGTGGAACTGACCGCCGGCCTTGCCGTCGCGTCGGTCGGCCCGTCGATCGCTTCGATCTATGGCGCTAGGCTCAAGCTGGCCGGCTCGGCCTGCCTGGCGATCTCGCAGTCGGGCAAGAGCCCGGATATCGTCGCCATGGCGCAAGCCGCGAGAGCCGGCGGTTCGCTGACCGTCGCCATCACCAACACCGCCGATTCGCCGCTGGCGCGGGCCTGCGATTATGCCATCGACATCTTGGCCGGCCCGGAGCGCAGCGTCGCGGCGACGAAGACCTTCGTCAATTCAGCCGTCGCCGGCCTCGCCTTGATGGCGCATAGCACCGGGGACGACAAGTTGCTGGCGGCGCTCGCCCGTTTGCCGGAACATTTCCGCAAGGCGATCGCCTGCGACTGGATGACGCTGGCCAGCGCCCTTGAGACGCAGAAGTCTCTGTTCATCCTCGGTCGTGGTCCGTCCGCGGCGATCGCCAATGAGGCGGCGCTGAAATTCAAGGAAACCTGCGCCATGCATGCCGAGGCCTATAGCGCTGCCGAAGTCATGCATGGCCCACTGGCGCTGGTCGGGCCTGACTTTCCGGTGCTGGCGCTCGCCGCCCGCGATGCTTCCGAGCCGTCGGTCGCAGAGGCCGCCGACAGCCTGGCGGGCAAGGGCGCGGCGGTCTTCGTGACTTCGGACAAGGCGACAAGCGCTCAGCACCTGCCGCATGTCGCCACCGGCCATCCACTGACCGACCCGCTGGCGCTGATCGTGTCGTTCTATGGCTTCGTCGAGGCCTTTGCCCGCCATCGCGGTCTCGATCCGGACACGCCGCCCAATCTGCGCAAGGTGACGGAAACCATATGAGCGAGCGTTTTGCCCTGACTGGCGCCCGGATTTTTGACGGCGACGACTGGCACAACGACGCTGCTCTTGTCGTGCGAGACGGTCTCGTCGAAGCCATCATTTCTGCTCGAGCCGTTCCGTCCGGCGTCGAGCGTATCGAAACCGGCGGCGGCATGCTTGCACCGGGCTTTGTCGACCTGCAGGTCAATGGCGGCGGCGGCATCATGCTCAACGACCATCCCGATGTTGCTTCGATCGAAACCATCTGCCGGGCGCACGCGCCGTTCGGCACGACGGCGCTGCTGCCGACGCTGATCACCGACACGCCTGAGATCACCGCGTCGGCGGTTGCCGCCGGGGCCGAGGCCGCACGGCAAAAGGTGCCGGGCTTTTTGGGCCTGCATCTCGAAGGCCCGCATCTGTCGGTCGCCCGCAAGGGCGCGCATGACCCGGCGCTGATCCGGCCGATGCTGGATGCCGACCAGGCGATGCTGATTGCGGCGCGGAAAACCCTGCCGGTGCTGCTGACGACTGTAGCGCCGGAATCGGTGGAGCCGGCGAGGGTTTCGGCGCTGGTCGAGGCCGGCATCGTCGTCAGCCTCGGCCATTCCGACACCTCCTATGCCAAGGCGCGCGCGTTTGCCGACGCCGGCGCAACAATTGTCACCCATCTGTTCAACGCCATGAGCCAGATCGGCAACCGCGAGCCGGGTCTGGCGGGTGCCGCCATCGATACCGGCACATTGTTTGCCGGGATCATCGCCGACGGCATCCATGTCGATCCCGCCACCATGGCCATCGCGTTGCGCGCCAAGCAGGGCCCCGCAAAAATTTTCCTGGTCACCGACGCGATGGCGACGATCGGCACCGACATGACCTCGTTCACGCTGAACGGCCGCGCCGTCTACCGCAGGGACGGCAGCCTGCGGCTTGCCGACGGGACGCTGGCCGGCGCCGATCTCGACATGATCGCCGCCGTCCGCTTCGTCCACCGTGTCGTCGGACTGGACCTGTCGGAGGCGCTGCGCATGGCTTCGCTCTATCCGGCGCAGGCGATCGGCCAATCACACCGGCTCGGGCGGTTCGCGAACGGCACCGCCGCCGACATCGTTGCGCTGTCGGACGAATTGGACGTCAAGGGCGTCTGGATAGAAGGCAAGAGGGTTTTCGAGGTCGGCGTAGCAAATGGCGCCTAAGGTATCAGCCGTTCGGCCCGCAGCCTGAAGCGGGTGGTTGTTCAAGTGTCCCTCTTGTCCCCAATCACCTGGGCTGGCGCCGGAAGCCGCGACGCGGCCGGTCTCGCCGGTTTCGGCAGCAGGCGGCGCACGGCCGGCGCGGCCGCCACATCGTTCCTGGCGGCGAACAGCTCGTGGTTCTTCTCGATGTCGTCGAGCTTGTAGCGATAATTGACCATCAGGCCATGCGCCTGACGCAAGGCGCGGGGCGACAGATCGCCGAAAAGATCGATGCGCTCCAGCCGCGCGCCATTGCCGAGATGGAACCGGGCGACCGGGTCGATCACCTTGCCGGAGGCGGTGCGGGACTCGAGAAAATACTGTGCCGCAAGAGGAAGCAGCGCCGGGCCGACGCGGTCGCGAGCGACAGCGTCCGCATGCCAACCCTCGTCGGCGACGAGGTCCAACACTTCGGCGGCGGAGGGGATGGTTTCGGCCTGCTCGGTCAGCCAGCGGGCAAAGCCCGGCACTGGCGACAACGTGACGAAATCGGTCAGGCCGGGAAGGTCGCGGCGCAGATCCTCGACCACCTGCTTGATCAGAAAATTGCCGAAGGAGATGCCGCGCAAGCCCTCCTGGCAGTTGGAGATGGAATAGAACACCGCTGTCGTAGCCTGCCGTGGCGGCACCGGCGGCCGCTCGTCGGCGAGCAGCTCGGCGATCGTCGTCGGCATCGCCCGGGTCAACGCGACCTCGACGAAGATCAGCGGCTCGTCGCCGAGCTGCGGATGAAAGAAAGCATAGCAGAGCCGGTCGGCCGGCTCGATCCGGCGGCGCAGATCGTCCCAGGTGTGGATGGCATGCACCGCCTCGTAGCGGATGATTTTTTCCAGGATGTTGGCCGGCGTCGACCAGTCGATCCGCCGCAGCACCAGGAAGCCGCGGTTGAACCACGACGACAGCAGGTGGGTGAAGTCGGCATCGACGATGGCGAGATCGGGCGATGTGGGCAGCCGGGCGAGCAGATCCTCGCGCATGCGCACCAGCGTCTCGATGCCGCCGGGCGCCAGGTTCAGACGGCGCAGGAGCTCCTGCCTGGCCGGCTCGGCGGCGTCGTGCAGGGCAAGTGCCGAGCGATCGTCCGGCGTGGCGCGATAAGCATCCACCGCAGCGGCAAGCCTGGCGTGATCGGTGCCGAAACGATCGCGCAGCACATGCAGGAAAGCCAGCCTGCCGTCGGCCCCGAGGGTGCGCCAGCGATCGAGTATTTCTCTTGCATAGGCGACGCCCGATGCCTCGCCCTGGCTGGAAAGCAGACGGACGCACAGACGTGCCAGGCTGTCGGCCGAAACCGGCTCGTCACCGCGCACGAGGTTCAGCATCATCCGGCCGCGGTCGGCGATGGTGTTCAGCAGGTCAGCGAAGAAGGGGCTGCGGTTCATCGATCCGACCGTCGAAGAGGAGCCTGCGGGAGGGTCCGGAGAGACATGAGGGTGAGACAGAGAATATGGATGGTAGTTTTGGATATGCCAATAAGATCGCCAAAAATGGACAAGGCCATTTTGGCTGGGGATCGCATGTCACGAGCACAAGCGCACCGGCGTCGGCCAACGAATTCCTGACCTGGCTGGGAGAACAGCGCGTGCCGGTGACGGCTCGCCGGCAGCGGCAGCGTCAGCCGGCCACCTGGTCGGCCGCTGTCCTGATCGCCTCGATGTTCGCCCGATAGGCTTCGACGCTGTCGCCCTTGAAGATAGCCGCACCGGCGACCAGCACGCTGGCGCCGGCGGCTGTGACCAAAGGTGCTGTTTGCGGCGAGATGCCGCCGTCGATCTCGATTCGGATCGGCCGATTGCCGATCAGCGCCTTCACCCGCTTCACCTTGTCGACGACCTCCGGGATGAAGGCCTGGCCGCCAAAACCCGGATTGACGGTCATGATCAGGATCAGATCGAGCCGGTCGAGCACATATTCGATCGCCGTTTCCGGCGTCGCCGGGTTGAGCGACACGCCGGCCTGCTTGCCGAGGTCCCTGATCGTCTGCAGCGAATGGTCGAGATGCGGCCCGGCCTCGGCATGCACCGTCATGCCGTCGCACCCGGCTTCGGCAAACGCCTGCAGATAGGGATCGGCCGGCGCGATCATCAGATGGCAGTCGAAGAAGGTTTTGGTGCGGTTGCGGATCGCCTTGATCACCGGCGGGCCGAAGGTGATGTTGGGCACGAAATGCCCGTCCATGACGTCGAGATGGATCCAATCGGCGCCGGCCGCCACCACCGCCTCGACCTCGTCGCCGAGCTTCGAAAAATCCGACGCCAGCACAGATGGCGCGATCAGGGTCTTTTGAGCCATGTTCGCTTCCCGTTCTTGAGCCCGCCTTCGCCGTAATCGTCTCAGCGCTGCTTGTCGACAGGAATCCGGTGCCTGCGCAAAAGGAGAGAGGCAGCGTTGGCCACCTCTCTCCCTGTTCAAGCGTCGCGATTTCAGTTCACCGGATGCAGCGGCCTGGCCAGTGGTGGCAGCAAGACCTTGCCGCTGCCTTGCTTCACTTTTTGCAGATTGGGCTTCTTCACAGGTTGCCTGGGCACGCAGTGTCCACGCACCAGTTTTTCGGTTGCCCGGCAGGCGGTGATGATCAGCGGGTTCTTAACGCATGCCTTGCCGACCAGATGATAGCCGCGCTTGCAGTCGATAATGATGGAGGGCTTGCGCACACATCTCCCGTCGATGCGCTGTTCGTTGCGCTTGCACCTGTCGGCGATCACCGCATTGCGCACGCATTTCAGCCCCACCCGATGGTAACCGGGCAGGCAGTGGATGCTGACCCCGATGCACTTGCCGTTAACACGCTTTTCGGTGCTGCGGCAGGCAGCCACGAGCGGCCTGTCGACGCATTTGCCACGGATAAGCCTTTGGCTCGGCAGGCATGTGCGGCCGGCATCGATGACGACCGGCGGAAGTTGCGGTTTGCCGGGATTGGGTGGCGTATCGACCGCCAGATCATCGGCATTCGGATCAAAATTGCGCTTGATGCAGGTAAAATCCTCCGTGCTGTTGTCGACGGTGGCGATCGAACCGTTCTGCTTGATCTCCTGCAGGGTCCACTGGATCGAGCGGGTTCTGACGATGCTGAACTCGTGTGCGGCGCTCGCCTTGAACACACCGCCACCATTGAAGGCGGCCGTCGTGTCGGTGAAGAATGCGCCGTTCGAGCAGCTGATGCGGTAGTGAAACGCACCCGGCGCCTCCCGCTCGACGTCGAACGCCACCTGGCCCTTGCGCGGGCAGAGTTTTTTGAAGCCAGCGCTGTCCGAGACAGTGACCTCGCCCTGCCAGTCCGAATGCGCCGGCGGGTTGTCGGGGTTGTCCTGAGGTGCGTCGGTGAAGCCGCCCCCACCCGCGCCGGTGCAATGGACGGTGATGTCCTTCCAGCCGTCGAATGGTTCGAACGGACCGTTGCCGACGATCTCGGTCTTGTACTGGAAATAGGCGGTGGCGCCGACATCCTCCCATTTCTCATAGGTGGCGAAATAGCCATTTTTGGTCGCGTCGTGTGACGCCCACGCCTGCTGCACCTCGGAGGTGATCGGCCCGTCGTTCTTCTGGCGCCAGATGCGCATCGACACGGGCCCGGCCTGGTTGGCCTGCGCCCGGCTCGTGACCTTCAACGACGGGCAGACCGTACCGGGCGTCGAGCCGGTCTGGTGCGACTGGTAGGTGGTCAGGAACAGCTTGACGTTGTCCACGTCGAATTCGCCGAAATCATTGGCGACGTCCTGAACCGGCGGCTTTATGACGGGGTCGCAGACAATCTGGACGTCGAACGTTCCATGCTCGGCATAGTGCGAGTCGTACAGCGGATGGGGCCAGTTGCCGCCCTGGGCCTCGCTGACCGCATTGTCCATGTCGAGCGCCGTGTCGGTCAGTGCCGAGAAGCTTGCATGGAAGCTGTGCGTGAACGAGTAAGACTTTGTCGGCCCATCGGGCTGGAGGTGCTGATTGCACCGGGCAATGATCTGGTCGCCGTAAGGCACGACGGCGATACCGGTGTCCGACGACAGCGGTATTATGGAGGGATCGAAGGAGAAATTTTCCTGATGATCGTAGTCGCGGCTGACAGGTGACGTGCTCCAGATCGGCGGAAACGCGCCGCACTGGCCTGGCCCACAAACGCCGAGCGCCACGCCGACATCCTGCACATAACCTGGCCACCGTGTGTTGAGCTTCATGTGGCCCCAGAACTGGACGTTGCCGCTCTTAAGCGTGTCCCACTTTTGCTTGTCGCTGGAACCGACGTGGATCGTCGTGTTGGCGCTTTCGGTGTTGAACGACATTGACTTGATGTTCGCCTGCTTGGCGAAGGCCGGTGTGGTAGCGAGCGCGGCTGCGATCAGGGCAGCGGTCGCTGCCGTATTGCGGAAAGCATGCTTGGCTGAAGACATTTTCTCTCTCCCTGAAATGTTGCTTCACGGAGTTTGTCGCCGACTGCAGCGATTAGGTTCACGCGGCGGCTGAAACGTCCGACCAACACCAAAACCCCGCCGGGTTGCTCAGGCGAGGTCTTGGTGTCGCGGTCCAAGGTGACGGAATGTTGCGCGCCGTGTCCCCTACTGGAGAGCCCGCGGCCTGCGCCTCGGCTGCTGCAGGATGTTCGGGTTCAGCAGCAGGTTCGGATTGATCTGCAGCGTCGGCGCCCTGCGGATAGGGAGGCAGTCCGGATACTGTCCGACTGTCCCGACCGGGCAGCGCCGCCTGATGATCGGCTGGCACCGGCCGTTGATCAGCCGTGAACCAGGCGCGCACTCCAGCTGCGCCCGGCGGCATGCGCCTCTGATCACCTCGGTCCCGCGCGGGCAGACACAGGCGCCGCGTTTGTTGTGAACCTGGCCGCGGATGGTGCACAGTTCAACCGTCGGTTGCTTGACGATCGGCAAGCAGGCCCTGCCCCTCAGTTCCGTCCGTCTCGGACAGACGCAATCGCCGCTCTTGGTACGGATCTGGCCCTTGAGCAGCACGCAGCGCTCCTTCGGTTTCGGTATGATGACCGTGCCGCCACCCGACGAGCACTGGCCGCTGCGGAAAGTGGTGCCTTGCGGGCAGACGCAGCGGCCGGCGTCGTTCATGACGAGGCCCTGCGAGCACGCCTTCTTCCCCTCATTATTCTTGATGGTGAAGGGATGGCAGGCATAGGCCTTGCCGCGATCGCCCTGCACGCTGGTCAGGTCGCCGGAGAGCATTTTGCCCGCACCTCGCACCGGCGTGTCGGGCGACAGCACGCCGACGCAGTTCTGGCCGCTGACGGCGCCCTGCAGGTCGGCCAGGCGGCCGTCGTCGGGAATGATCGCGGTCACACGGTGAACGTGGCTTTCCCCGGCGCCGAGCGTCAGATTGGCGATGCAGGACGCAGGCAAGGTCGCCGGTTCCGGCGCACAGCCGAAGGGCGGGTCGATCGAGGTGATCGCAACGCCTTCCAGCCGGCCAAGGCCTTCGACACCGATCGCATCACCAATGCGAACCGGACCGGAGAAGGCGTTTTTCCCATCATTCGCGATGGTCAACTCGAACGAGCAGGGCTGGCCGACCCGGCACTCGGCATCGCCGGTTTTCTCGACACGGATGCTCGAGGCGCCGCCACCCTTGGCGCAGGCCCTGCCGATCGGATGGACGATGTCGTCTCCTGGCGCCGGACCGTAGGAACCGCGTGCGCAGTTCTCGAACACGCCATTCGCCGCAAGCGCCACGTCGAAGTGGCGGCTGGTTCCGGGCGTCATGACGGCGCCGGGAATCTGGCACGACAACGCATTGGCCGGAACCGGTCCGCACGTCCATTCCGCGCCGTCGGGTGTGACGGTCTGGATCTGGACGGGCGCGCCGCCAGCCACCAGCGTGGCGGCATCGTTGACCCAAACCGGACCGGTGGGGGCACTGGTGCCGGTGCTGATGACGGTGATGCGGCAGGTGACGGCCGCAGCACCGGCCAGCGCTCCGCTGCACAGTTTGGTGAGGCGCATGGCCGGCTTGCCGCTGTCGGAATGACGGATGCGTTGCCTGGCGCATGCCCTGTTGTTGGTGAGGTCGTTCTCGCCGGGGATGGCTTTCACCTCGGCGCAGTTCTCGACCGTGTTTGGCCGGTAGCCGGCCGGCATCACCGCCTTGACGAAGATTGGCGTGGAAGCGCCCGGCGAGAGCACGATGCCGGCATTGTCGCAACGGAACTGGCCGGGGCCGTTCGGTCCGCATGTCCATGGCGGGATCGGGCCGAAGCTCGACGATGCCGGCACGCCACCCGGATAGGTGTCGGTAACCGTCAGCGGCCCGTCGTAGCGGACGTTGCCGTTGTTGATGATATCGATCACGAAGGTGCAGACACCATCTGCCGTGCAGACCGGGGTGCGGGCACGCTTCTTCAGGATCAGATCGACCTTCTTTTCCACCGGCGGCCGGCAGTCGCGGTCCCGGTCGCCACGCCGGCAGATCGGGATCGAGGCGCCGGCACGGCCTTCGCAGGGATGCCAGACTTCGACGTCGCCGACATGCCCATCTGCCTCAGGGCCTTCTACCTCGGGGTCTTCGAAATAGCCGTCAAAGTCGACGAACCACGCGCCGAAAGGCGGCACGTTGGCCGGCTTGACCAGCGCCGTCGGCGTGATCTGCACACCGTGCACGGCGAGCGGCCCGCCGCCGGCAAGCCGTTCGGCAAGCGCGGGGTTGTCGCGCAACTTGTCTGCGGCCTTGACCAGCGTCTCGGTGCAGACGCTCGCGTCGAGATTGCCGTCGGCGTCATAGCCATATTGCAGGTCGAGGCCGCCAGCCGACTGCCGGTTGTCTTGCGGGAAGCCGACCGCATAGTCCTGCGGCATTTCCACCCAGATTGATTCCGTCGCCGGATCGTCCGGGTTTTCGCGCCAATAGCGGAAGACCTCGCCCGTGCCGGTATCGGCGAACCGGCTGTAGTCGTAGCGGTTTTCCACCGGGCCGCGCTGGGCCAGGTACATGAAGCCGCTGATGTCGAAAGCGATGTCGGTGACGGCGTTGTCGGCCTTGACCGTCAATTCCCAGCGCGGGTCGCCAGCAAAGCTGCCGTCGCGGGCAACGCCCACCGACCAGAGTTCGGCCTTTTCACCGACGGAATAATAGAGGCGGCCGCCGTGATAGGCGACGGACCAGACGCGACGCTCATCCTGCGTATAACCCCAGCTGTCGGGGTCCTCGCTGTCGAAGACAGCGCCCTCGATGTCCATCACCAGGCCATCGTCGGCAAGCGGGGCCAGCCCTTGCGCCGGGCGCCCGGCAACGCCGTGGTCGAACCTGTCGAGCAGTACGCCGTTGGCGTCGATGCGGTGGATGAGACCGGTGTCGAGGTCGCTGGCGAAGAACTGGCGGCGGATAGTGTCGAAGATGACGTCGCCGATGCCAGGGCCGCTGTTGGTGTCGAGGTCGGCGAATTTGCTGACCTGGCCGGTGATGCCGTCGATCTTCCAGATCGTGCCCGGTCCGCCACCGTTCTCGGTGCCGAACTGGCCGTCCATGAAGGTGGCGCCGGCAGCACCGCGACGCTGCCGCTCGGGACGACCGTCCGCATCTTCGTCTGACGTGACGATGCGGACGCCATGCAGCGAGGTGGCGCCGGCATAGAGGTTCGCAATGCCCGAGGGAGCACCGTCGCGTACGCCGTCGTCATAGGTGATGCCGAACACCTGGCCGATCTGCGCGGCCGTCACTTCGAAGGGCGGCGGCGTGAAGACGAGTTGGCCGGAGGCCCGCCCGCCCAGCCTTGAAACGTCAAAGACGCGCAAGGTTGCGCGCGTCGTGTCGATAAAGGTCTCGTCGACCGGGTCGACGCTGGGCGGCAGGCCCTCCTCAAGATCACGAATGACGGTACCGGAAAATCCGGTCACCGCCATCGAGCCTGGATAGATGATCTGCGTTTCCTGCGCTTGGACGGCACCGCCAAGCCACAGGATGGTGGCGAGCGCCAACGCCGGAAAGCCGCTGGCCGCTTGCATCGCACGGCGCAAACGGCCAGCACGAGAGCGCACGAACGCGCCGTGGTCGCAAGACATGGAATTCCCCCCGCGGGCGACGGGAGAAACATCCGACGTTTCCGCGCAAATCAGGGCAAGGCGCGACGTTCCGGCACGTTTTTCCCTGATCGAATTGTCTGCTTTCCTCGTGATCACGATATGCCGGCTCTTACGCATGGTCAACGCAACAAGCGAAACGCCTGGCATATCGACCCCACCCCGAAAGCGGTGGTCGCGCCGAGCCTGGATTGCCAGTCATGGCCTTCCTTTCCAGGGCCGCACCACGCGGCGCATCCGGGTGTCAGTCGCGAACCGACGCGGAAAGGTTCATGGGCCGGAGAACCCTGGCCGGGCCGGGAAAAGGATGTGTTGGATGCCTTGCGCAGAATGCTTGCGCGCCGCGCAGCCTGTTCTTATATACGCGCCAAGCCGTTCGGCGCCGGAATGCCGGTTGCCGAAGCGGAATTTCTTGTGAACAGGGGCTTTCGCCGGAACGCCTGTACGGGTCCTGAGAGCCTGCTTAGCGGAGAGATTAGAAAAATGGCAAAAGTAATCGGTATCGATCTGGGGACCACCAACTCCTGCGTCGCCATCATGGACGGCAAGGAATCGAAGGTCATCGAGAATGCGGAAGGCGCGCGCACGACCCCATCCATCGTCGCCATCAACAGCGACGGCGAGCGCCTCGTCGGCCAGCCGGCCAAGCGCCAGGCGGTCACCAATCCTGAAAACACCATCTTCGCGGTCAAGCGCCTGATCGGCCGCCGCTATGACGATCCGGTTACGGAAAAGGACAAGAAGCTTGTCCCCTACCAGATCGTCAAGGGCGACAATGGCGACGCCTGGGTCGAGGCCGGCGGCAAGAAGCAGTCGCCCAGCCAGATCTCGGCAATGATCCTGCAGAAGATGAAGGAAACGGCGGAAGCCTATCTCGGCGAGAAGGTCGAGAAGGCGGTGATCACCGTTCCGGCCTATTTCAACGACGCCCAGCGCCAGGCCACCAAGGATGCCGGCAAGATCGCCGGCCTGGAAGTGCTGCGCATCATCAACGAGCCGACCGCGGCCGCACTTGCCTACGGCCTCGACAAGAAGGAAGGCAAGACCATTGCCGTCTATGACCTTGGCGGCGGCACGTTCGACATTTCGGTGCTCGAAATCGGCGACGGCGTGTTCGAGGTGAAGTCGACCAATGGCGACACCTTCCTCGGCGGCGAGGATTTCGACATGCGTCTGGTCGAATATCTGGCGGCCGAGTTCAAGAAGGAACAGGGCATCGACCTGCGCAGCGACAAGCTCGCGCTCCAGCGCCTCAAGGAAGCGGCCGAAAAGGCCAAGATCGAGCTGTCGTCGACGACGCAGACCGAGATCAACCTGCCCTTCATCACCGCCGATGCCACCGGCCCCAAGCACCTGACGCTGAAGCTGACGCGGGCGAAGTTCGAGAGCCTGGTCGAGGATCTCGTCCAGCGCACGATCGAACCCTGCAAGGCGGCGCTCAAGGATGCCGGCCTGAAGGCCGGCGAAATCGACGAGGTCGTCCTGGTCGGCGGCATGACCCGCATGCCCAAGATCCAGGAGATCGTGAAGCAGTTCTTCGGCAAGGAGCCACACAAGGGCGTCAATCCGGATGAGGTCGTCGCATTGGGCGCCGCCATCCAGGCCGGCGTGCTGCAGGGCGACGTCAAGGACGTGCTGTTGCTTGACGTGACGCCGCTGTCGCTCGGCATCGAGACGCTGGGTGGTGTGTTCACGCGGCTGATCGAGCGCAACACGACGATCCCGACCAAGAAGAGCCAGGTGTTCTCGACTGCCGAGGATTCACAATCGGCCGTGACCATCCGCGTCTTCCAGGGCGAGCGTGAAATGGCCGCCGACAACAAGGCGCTCGGCCAGTTCGACCTGGTCGGCATTCCGCCGGCGCCGCGTGGCGTGCCGCAGATCGAGGTCACTTTCGACATCGACGCCAACGGTATCGTCAACGTCTCGGCCAAGGACAAGGGCACCGGCAAGGAGCACCAGATCCGCATCCAGGCGTCTGGCGGTCTTTCGGACGCCGACATCGAGAAGATGGTGAAGGACGCCGAAGCCAATGCCGAGGCCGACAAGAAGCGGCGCGCGTTGGTCGAGGCCCGCAACCAGGCCGAGGCGCTGGTGCATTCCTCGGAAAAGTCGCTGAAGGAATATGGCGAGAAGGTTTCCGAGGCCGACCGCACGGCGATCGCCGATGCGATCGCGGCGCTGAAGACCGCTGCCGAAGGCGACGACGCCGCCGAGATCGAAGCCAAGACGCAGGCGCTCGCCGAAACCTCGATGAAGCTCGGCCAGGCCATGTATGAGGCTTCGCAGAAGGAAGCTGCGGAAGTTGACGCCAAGGCGGACGCCGCCAAGGACAGCGACGTGGTCGACGCCGACTTCGAGGAAATCAACGAGGACGACGACAAGAAGAAGTCGGCCTAAGCGGCCTGCCGGCAGGTTTAGGCGCATGACCCCGAAATCGGAATCGATTTCCGGAAAGGATCATGCGCAAAAATCAAAGTGCTATAGCGTCCTTTGCGTGTCCAACAGGACGCGCGGCGCTGTAGTAAAGCCCGGCGTAAAGCCGGGCTTTTTTGCCACTCTGGCCGAAAAAGTGTGTGCCTGATCGAAAAAGTGCGGGCAAGCCCGTGTCAACACTGGCATCCCGGCTCCATCGCACCTAAATCGGAACAGCGTGCCGGCGAACGACGCAAAGTGCTTCAAGACGTTGAATATCCGGACTGCGGGAAAAGATGAAAGCTGATTTCTACGAAACGCTGGGCGTGCAAAAGGGGGCCGACGAGAAGGAGCTCAAGAGCGCTTTCCGCAAGCTGGCAATGCAGTTCCACCCCGATCGCAATCCCGGCGATCATGCCTGCGAGCACAAGTTCAAGGAAATCAACGAAGCCTACGAGACGTTGAAGGATCCGCAGAAGCGGGCGGCCTACGACCGTTTCGGCCACGCCGCCTTCGAACAGGGCGGCATGAACGGCGGCGCACACGGCTTCGGCGCCGGCGGTTTCGCCGACATCTTCGAGGATATTTTCGGCGACATGATGGGCGGGCGTCAGCGCCGTTCGTCAGGCGGACGCGAGCGCGGTGCAGACCTGCGCTACAATATGGAAATCACGCTGGAGGAGGCGTTTGCCGGCAAGACGGCGCAGATCCACGTGCCGGCATCGATCTCCTGCATGGAATGCTCCGGCAGCGGCGCCAAGCCCGGCACCCAGCCCGTCACCTGCTCGATGTGCAACGGCCACGGCAAGGTGCGCGCCACGCAGGGCTTCTTCTCGATCGAGCGCACCTGCCCGCAATGCCAGGGACGTGGCCAGACCATCAAGGAGCCGTGCGCGAAATGCGCCGGCCAGGGCCGCGTCACCGAGGAGCGCTCGCTGTCGGTCAACATCCCGGCCGGCATTGAGGACGGCACCCGCATCCGCCTCGCCAATGAGGGCGAGGCCGGCCTGCGCGGCGGCCCGTCGGGCGATCTCTATATTTTCCTGGCGGTCAAGCCGCACGAATTCTTCCAGCGCGACGGCGCCGATCTCTACTGCAAGGTGCCGATCTCAATGACGACGGCTGCCCTTGGCGGTTCCTTCGAGGTGACGACGCTGGACGGCACCCAGACGAAGGTCAAGGTGCCGGAAGGCACCCAGAACGGCCGTCAGTTCCGCCTCAAGGGCAAGGGCATGCCGGTGCTGCGCCAGCACAATGTCGGCGATCTCTACATCCAGACCGCGGTCGAGACGCCGCAGAACCTGTCCCGCCGCCAGCGCGAGTTGCTGGAGGAGTTCGAGCAGCTTTCCTCGAAGGATAATTCGCCGCAGTCGAGCGGCTTTTTCGCCCGCATGAAGGACTTTTTCGAGACCTTCAGCGAGCGCTGATGGCGACTCTCGCCGATCGGATGTAGAATACAACCGAGCGGAAGCTCCCCTAGCGTCATCAACACCTTATACCGGCGTCCGCCTTGCCTTGAAGCCCGTAGCTGCTAAGTAGCCACTCGGGGGACCGTTCAGGAGAACTTGCATGGCACATGGTCCCGGACTGCGAAAGACGCTGGCAGAGAAGTTCGACGACGAACTGAAGTTCTTCAAGGGCTGGATCGACAAGCCGAAGGCGGTCGGTTCGATCGTGCCGACCAGTTCCATCACGGCCCGCAAGATGGCCTCCGTCGTCAACTCGATGTCGGGCCTGCCGGTGCTCGAAGTCGGGCCCGGCACCGGTGTCATCACACGAGCCATCCTCGCCCACGGCGTAAAGCCTGAAAATCTCTACGCAGTCGAATACTCCCCCGATTTCGTGCGCCATCTGCGCCAGCTCTATCCCGGCGTCAACGTCATCGAGGGCGATGCCTTCAATCTCGATGCGACGCTCGGCGACAAGAGCGGCCTGACCTTCGATTCGGTCATCTCCGGCGTGCCACTGCTCAATTTCCCGGTCGAACAGCGCGTCGCCTACGTCGAAAGCCTTCTCGACCGCATCCCGACAGGCCGCCCGGTCGTGCAGCTGACCTACGGCCCGCTGTCGCCGATCCCGCCCGGCCGCGGCGACTACACGGTCGAGCATTTCCATTTCGTCATCCGCAACATCCCGCCTACGCAGCTTTGGATCTACCGGCGCGGGGCGCATTAGGGTGTGCCGATATTCAGGTGAGACCGGCCTGCAAATGGCAGCTTCCTGCGCTTCCGGTGCTCACGTACTTCAAGTACGCTCCGCTCCGGTTCTCGGAACCAACCATTTTCGGCTCGGCCTGACCTGAATCTCAACACACCCTTCACTCATGTGCCCCCAAGATCCCTTTTCGATTTTTGCGCCGGTGCGTTGATTTGACAGATCCCTGGCTGTACCTGTCCGGGAACAAGGGGGCCCGATGGCAGTGATCGCGAAAATTCTCGTCTTCGCCGGTTCGATTCGCTCTGGCGCCTACAGCGGCAGGACCGCCGATGTGGCGCAGAAGGAACTCGCCCTGCAGGGCGCCGAGGTGACCCGCATCTCGCTTGCCGACTATCCGCTGCCGATCCTCGACGAGGACCTGGAAAAGGAGAAAGGCATTCCCGAGAACGCCACCAAGCTTGCCCGGCAAATCGCGGCCCATGACGGGCTGCTGATCGCGACGCCCGAATATAACGGCTCGATCCCGCCGCTGCTCAAGAATACCATCGATTGGGTGAGCCGGGTGCGCACGGATGACGGGCGGTCGTTCAGGCCGTTCACCGGCAAGCCCGCCGGCCTTTGTTCGTCTTCCAAAGGACATTTCGCCGGGGTACGCTGCATCAACCATCTGCGCGCCGTGCTGGTGCGCTGCCAGATGGAGGTGGTGACGCCGGAGTGCTCTGTCCCGGAGGGCGGCAACGCCTTCGACGAGGACGGGAATTTCAGGGACGAGCGACTGCACAGATCGATGGAGCACCTATGCCGCACGCTGATCGAAACCTCGCGCCTGCTGTCGACGCGGATCGAGGCGTGATTCAGGAGCGCGCCACCACCATGCAAGACAGGCTGATCGTCGGCCTCGACGTGCCGACGCTGAAGGACGCCGAGACGGTGGTGCGCGAGCTCGACGGGGTCGTCTCCTTCTACAAGATCGGCTATCAGCTCGCCTTCGCCCGCGGCCTCGACTTCGCCCGCGAGCTCGCCAGCGGCGGCACCAGGATTTTCCTCGACATGAAGCTGCTCGACATCGACAACACGGTGGCCAAGGGCGTCGAGGCCATTGCCAGGATGGGCATGACCATGCTGACGCTGCACGCCTATCCGAAGACGATGAAGGCAGCGGTCGAGGCCGCCAGGGGCAGCGATCTCTGCCTGCTTGGCGTCACCGTGCTGACCTCGATGGACGAGCAGGACGTGATCGACGCCGGTTATGAGCATGACCCGCATACGCTGGTGCTGAGGCGCTCCGAGCAAGCGCTGCATGCCGGCATGGGCGGCATCGTCTGCTCGGCCGAGGAAGCGGAAGCGGTGCGCCGGATCGTCGGCCCCAACATGGCCGTCGTCACGCCGGGGATACGGCCCAAGGGCAGCGACCATGGCGACCAGAAACGCGTCGTCACGCCGGCGCAGGCGATCCGCAACGGCTCCAGCCATCTCGTCGTCGGCCGGCCGATCGTCAGCGCCGCCGACAGGCGAGCGGTCGCGGAAGCAATTCTTGACGAAATGCGCTCGGCCTAACAATTCGGAGAACAAGCATGCCGAAGGGATACTGGATCGCCCGCGTCGATGTGCGCGATGCGGAAGGCTACAAGGACTATGTCACTGCCGCCAAACCGGCTTTCGATCGTTTCGGCGGGGTTTTCCTGGCACGAGGCGGTGCGCATGAAAAAGCAGAAGGGCCGGGCCGCGACCGCAACGTGATCATCGAGTTTCCGTCATTGGCTGCGGCGCACGATTGCTATCGCTCGCCCGAATACCAGCGCGCCGTCGCGATCCGGCAGAAGGTGGCCGACGGCGAGATCGTGCTGGTCGAAGGGGTCTAGTTTAGTTCAGCGGCCACTGCCGTACCGTCGCGAACGTGCCCGTGGCGTTCAGATCGAATGCAGGATGTAAAGCTTGCGCGTTTTCTCATGGATGGTCCATTCGCCCTCCCAGCCAAGCGGCAAGACGAGCAATTCGCCGGGTCCGACATCTTTGGCTGCGCCACCAGGACCGTGCAGCGTCATGCGGCCGGACACGATGTGGCAAATCTCGGAATTCGTGTCACGGCGCGCGGTGAACCGGCCTTGGGAACATTCCCAGACACCGACTTCGATCTTGCCATCCTCCGACGTCCAAAGCGTGTTGGCTGCTTCCAGCTGATCGCCTTCCAGCGAGGTGGGTTTCGGCTGGGGCTCACCGAGGTCGATATGCGCCAGGTGGGCGAAGGTCTTGAAGTCGATCATTGCTAAATCCTCGAAGTGATGCGGGTCAGTGCCCGGTGATGCGATCGGCCAGGGCGGCCAGCCGCGACGTGCGCGGCAGCCCCTTTGCTTCCCGCTCGTCGGCAATTCGATAGAGCTGATACATCGAATGGACGCCAAGCCAGCGCAGCGGCTCTGGCTCCCACTTGCGCACGGTTCGATTGACCCAGGGAAGCCGCGTCAACTCGGTGTCGTTGCCCAGCAGCAGATCGCGCAGAGTGCGCCCTGAGAGGTTCGAGGTGGAAACGCCGAGGCCGACATAACCGCCGGCCCAGCCTATTCCGGTGTGCCTGTCAAAGCCCACCGTCGTGCACCAGTCGCGCGGCACCCCCAGCGTTCCACACCACGCGTGGTCGAGCTTGAGCCCCTTGGTCTGCGGCAGAAGCGTCGTCAGGATTTTATGCAGCTTGTCGATCGTCGCCTGCTGGGTGACGCCTCGAACGTCGGTCTTCGAGCCGAACCGATAGGGCACCCCGCGCCCGCCCATGGCAATGCGTCCTTCCCGGGTGCGCTGGGCGTAGCAGTAAGTGTGCGCGGCGTCGCCGAGCACCTCGTAGCCATCCCAGCCGATTTCGCTCCACAGCTTGTCGGAAAGCGGCTCGGTGACCACGATGGCGCTGTTGAGCGCCAACCACAGTCTTTCGTGGCCGGCGATTCCCGCGGTAAAGCCCTCGGTCGCCCGCACGATCTTTTCGGCTCGCACGACGCCCCGGTTGGTTGCGACCGTGCCCTTCTCGATCGACAGCACGGTCGTCTGTTCGTAGATCGGGACGCCGAGCCGCTCCACTGCCCTGGCGAGCCCCTGCACCAGCTTTGCGGGCTGAATCCGCGCAACCTTCTTGATGACGAAGGCGCCGCGGGCGTTGTGTACCGCTATGCGCCGACGCATCTCGGCTGCATCGATATACCCGACGCGCTCGTCGGTCAGCGCCCAGGATCTGGCATGGGCATACATCGCCTTGGCGCGCTGCTCCTGCGCCTCGTTGGTTGCGACCAGCAGTTCGTCGGTGCGACGAATGTCGGCGTCGATGCCTTCGGCTTCCGCAACCGATATGACCTCGTTCACCGTGCCCGTCATTGCCGCCTGCATGGCGATGACTCCAGCGCGCGAGGTTGCCTCCTCATATTTTTCGCGCGACCAAGAGAACCCGCCGGACAGCCAGCCGCCATTGCGCCCCGAAGCACCGAAGCCGGCGAACTCCTTCTCGATGACGACAATATTGAGATGCGGGGCTGCGTGCTTCAGATAATAGGCGGTCCAGAGGCCGGTGTAGCCGGCCCCGACGATGCAGACGTCGGCCACGATATCGCCCTGCAGCGGCGGCCGATAGCCGGGCACGCCGCCGATGTCGGCATACCAGAATGAAACGTCGCCGTTCTTCTTCACGTCCATTGTCGCGATTTCCCAGACAGGATTTTAGGTCAGCGTGAAATCGGCGTTTTCGTCGTCGGCCAGCAGCTTCACGTCGCTGCCCGCGAATACGAGGTCGACCTCGTCGCCGATGGCGAAGGTCTCGGCCTCCAGCGCCGAGCGCACGATCGCCTTCGAGGTGTCGGCCAGCACGACCTCGTATTTGGAGCCAGATCCGAGATAGATGGCCTCGCCGATGCGCCCGGGCAGGGTGTTTCGATCTTGTCCGCCCTTTCCCCGCCTGGCGAGGCTCAGCTTCTCCGGCCGCAGCAGCATCACCGGCTTGGCGCCGTCGGCAAGGCGTTTGGCGGCGGCCACTTTCCGTCCGGCTACCTCGATGGCGGTCTCGTTGCCGGAGGTGGAGGCTGCGCCACGCAGTATCGTCGAGTCGCCGACGAACTTTCCGACGAACAACGTCTCGGGCTCGTCGTAGAGTTGGCGACCGGTGCCGATCTGCTCGATGCGTCCCTGGTTGAACACGGCGATGCGGTCAGAGAGGACCAGGGCCTCCTCCTGATCGTGCGTGACGTAGACGAAGGTGGTGCCCAGTTCGCGGTGGATCCGTTTGATCTCGAGCTGCAGCCATTCACGCAGCTTCTTGTCGAGTGCGCCGAGCGGCTCGTCCATCAAGAGCAGCGGCGGGTCGAATACGATGGCACGCGCCAGCGCGACGCGCTGCTGCTGTCCGCCGGAGAGCTCGCTGGGGAAGCGGTGGCCGAAATCGGCCATCCTCACCATGTCCAGCGCCTTGCGCACCCGGGCCGCGCGATCGGGATTGGCGATGCCGCGCAGGGTCAGCGGATATGCGACGTTCCTGCTCACCGTCATATGCGGGAACAGCGCGTAATGCTGGAAGACGACGCCGATATTGCGTTTGTGCGCCGGTACGCCGATGACGCTTTTGCCGCCGACGTCAAGTGAACCCGAGCTGACTTCGGTGAAGCCGGCGATGACGTTGAGTGTGGTCGTCTTGCCCGAACCGCTGGGTCCGAGCAGCGTCATGAACTCCCCCGGCTCGATGCGCAGCGAGACCTTGTCGAGGGCGATGAAGCTGCCATAGTGTTTGCTGACGGATTTGAGATCTATGGCTGCGCCGCGGGTCGATGGTGAGGCCATGTCAACGTTTTCCCTGTCTCGAACCGATCAGCAGCCCCGCCCCGATCACCAGCGACGTCACGATGAAGAGCAGCGTGCCCACTGCCGCAACGGTGGGGTCGGCGTCCCGGGTGATGCTCGAGAATATCTGGACCGGCAGTGTCTTCAGATACGGGCTGGTGATGAACAGCGCGACGATGATCTCGTCGAATGAGGTCACGAACGCAAACAGCAGTCCCGACAGGATGCCCGGCGCGATCAGCTGCAAGGTCACCGTCCTGAACGCCGTCAGCCGGGTCGCGCCGAGGCTGGCCGCAGCAGTCTCAAGCCGTTTGTCGAAGACTTCCAGGCTGGCGGAGACGGCGATGATGACGAAAGGAACGGCGAGCATCGTGTGGGCCAGCACGAAGCCGGTCATGGTGCCGACCAACCGCGTATCGAGATAGACCGCGTAGATTCCGACGGCGAGCACCACCCCCGGCACGACCATTGGCGTGATCAGCAGCGCGCGCAGCACGCCGCTGACGCGACTTTTCATGCGATCGAGGCCGAATGCCGCCAGCGTGCCGATGACGGTGGCGAACAGCGCCGTGACGACGGCAACCTTGAGCGAGCCGACCAGGCTCGCCGACCATTCGGGGTTGGTGAAAAAGTTCTGGTACCACTGCCAGGAAAAGCCGGATGGCGGAAAGGCCAGCGACTTCTTGTCGTTGAACGACATCGGCACGACGACGATTGTCGGTGCGACCAGCCAGACCGCGACCAGCAGGCAGTACAGACCGAGCAGGATTCGACCGGGCTGTTTCATCAGCGTCTCGAGCCCGTCTTGTGCGGTTGACGCGACAGCGGTGCTGCGAGTGCGAGCAGGACGAAGGTGGCGATCAACAGCACCACACCCATCGCACCGCCGCGACCCCAGTTGAGCAGGCTGAGCACCTGGTTCTGGATCAGGGTCGAGAGCATGGTCGACCGCGGACCACCGAGCAGCGCCGGGGTGATGTAGAAGCCGAGTGCAAGAATGAAGACGATGATGGCGCCCGCGTAGACGCCCGGAAGCGAGAGCGGCAGATAGACCTGGGCAAAGGCGCGCGCCGGGCTCGCGCCGAGGCTCCGTGCCGCCTGCATGAGCCGCAGGTCGATCGTCTTCATCACCGAATAGAGCGGCAGGATCATGAACGGCAACAGCACCTGCGCCATGCCGATCACCACGCCTGTCTGCGTGCGGATCAGCTTGACCGGGCTGAGGCCGACTGCCCTGATGACGGAGTTGATCACGCCGGAATCCTGCAGCAGGATGACCCATGCCAGAGTGCGCACCACACCGCTCACCCAGAACGGCACCAGCACGCACAGGATGAGGACGAGCCGCATCCTGGGTCCGACCGCGGTCATCACATAGGCATAGGGATAGCCGGCAATGAGACATACCAGCGTCACCCAGGCGGAGATCGCGAAGGTCCGCTGAAGCACCGTCAGATTGACCGGTGTGCCGAAGAACCAGGCATAGTTCTGCCATCCCCATTGCGGCTCGGAAAAGCTGCGCAAGGTCACGATGGCGAGCGGCAGGCCCAGGCAGATGACGAGCAGCAGCAGCGCCGGCGCGACGAGCCAGAAAGCCTGTCCACGAAACCAGCGCCGCCGGCCGTCTGCCGTGACAGCCGGAACAGTGTCCCGGCTGTCGATTGCTCTCGTTGCCACGGCGGCGGACCTAATTGCCGGCCATCAACCCATTCCACTTTTCGTTCGCCACCTCGAAGTTCTCCACCCAGAACTTGATGTTCTGCTGATAGCCAAGCTTCAGCTTGTCCGGCGTGTTGGTCATGAACGCCGCGGTGATCTCGTCCACTTCGGGCTTCGCGTCCTTGTGGATCGGGGTATACGAGGTGGTTTTTGCAAGCGTCTCCTGCGCGCTCTTGCCGAGATAGGCGTTGATCAGCGCATGCGCCGCGTCGGGGTCCTTGACGCCCATCGGAATGGTCATCTGGTCCATCACCACCAGCCAGTCCTGCCACGCCGGCGTGTACTTCGCGCCGTTCTTGACCGCGGTCATGGCACGTCCGGTCCACATCGCGATCATGTCGGCTTCGCCGGATTCGGCGAGCTGCTGGGAATCGGCGCCGGTCTTCCAGAAGATCGTGTCGGGGCCGAGCGATTTCACCTTCTCGATAGCCTTGTCGATATCGGCCACCGTCATGTTTTCGACCGACCCGCCGGCGGCGAGCAGCGCCTGCTCGATCATGCCGCCGGACAGATCGCCGCTGCCCTCCAGGGCGCGCGAGCCCGGGAATTTCTCGATGTCGAAGAAATCCTTCCAGCTCTTGGGCGGGTTATCCTTGTACTTTTCGGTGTTGTACATCAGCACCACGCCATAGTTCATGGCCGGCACGCTGCATTCGCTGATCTGGCCCTCCGGAATGTTGGACGTATCGATCTTTGAGAAGTCCAGCTTCTGGAACAGCTTGCCGCAATAGACGTAGGGCGGGAAATCGCCGGTATCGACAACGTCCCAGGTAACATTGCCGGACTCGACCTGCGCCTGCAATTTCGAGACCTCGGTTGGCCCGTCGCTGAGCAGCGTCACGCCTGACTTGTCGACGAACTCTTTCAGCGCGGCGATCTGACCATCCTGATAAATGCCCCCATACGAGACGAAGGTGAGCGTCTTGCCCTTCAGCGAGCCCTCTGCTACCTCGCCCGCCACCGGCTTGCTCTGCGCAAGCGCTGCTGTGGTGATCATCAGCAGCCCGAGCGCGGCCACCTGTCCGGTCTTGGTCCTCATGTTTTATCTCCCATTTATGTGCGCCCGCATTAGTTCGGTCCGTCCGGCTGCGAGCCTTGTCCGGGCGTGTATCGATTGAGTTCCGCCGCGCCACTGGTCGGGGGCGCGATGATCCAGAGCACCTGCGCCGGCTTCTTGCCGACATTCTCTGTACGATGCGGCGTCGAGGTGGCGTATTCGATGCTGTCGCCTTCGTTCATGACGAAGCGCTCGTCTGCCAGCGTCAGCTCGACAGTGCCCTTCAGGACGACGAACATCTCGTGCTTGCCGCCATGCGTGTAAGCTTCGTCGCCGGTCGAGCCGCCGACGTCGAACTCCCCCGAATAAACCTCGAATTCATGGATCGGCCGACGCGACAGCAGCGTCTTTCGGCAACCGTGGCTGATCGGCAGCAGGGGGCGGTGGGCTCTGGTAAGCACCTTGTGGAACCCACCTTCAGTCTGCTCGAACAGCTCGTTGATGCCGAGATCCAGGGCTGCCGCGATCCGCATCAGGGTGCTGGCACTGGCGCCGCTCAGATTGCGCTCGAGCTGGCTGATGAAGCTCGCCGTCGTGCCGACCATGTCAGCCAGTTGGCGAAGCGAAATGCGTCGGGCCATGCGAATGGCCTTGATCCGGCCGCCGACATGCTTGGCCTTGCCGGCTTCCGTCGTCGCCAGCGCGGCTACCTCCGGGAATGTCGCAGGGTCGACTTTCACCGAGTGCCTCCTTCACTTAACACCCTATTAAGTGAAATGTCGGAACGCAAGCCGTTTGTCGAGGCACGGTCCTGGCCCGTCGGCGCGGCTGCGTACGCGGGCGCTGCTCATTTCGTGGGCGAGGCGAAAAAACGGCTCGCGGCGGTCGCGGCCATCGCATCGGCGAGGCCCATCTGCCATTGCGTGCGGCAATAGGCGCGGAAATCGAAGCAAGGCAGGCCCGGGCAGACCTCGAACTCGATGAGGTGGATGCTATCGTCGGCTTCGATCCGGAAATCGACGGAAAACACATCCCGCAGGCCAAGCCCGGCGATCAGGCTTTGCGCGATCCGTCGGATCCTTGCATCGGCTCGCGGCTGGCTGGCGGCAACCGGCAGCAGCACCGGCTTGGCATATGTTCCCGCCGCCCTGGCAGCCTCGCCGGTGTCGCCGTAGAGCGCCAGGCTGTCTTCCATTGTCTGGAAATCACTTCCCGACTCGACAAAGACGATGCCGAGCGCTTCGACGCCGGTGTCCGGATTCAGACCGAGAAAACTGGCGCGCGCATTGCGCCCGGTGACGTAGGGCTGCACGACGACATCGTCGCGATAGGCAGCGAAGACGCGCCGGCTAAGCTCAAGCGCGTGGCCGAGATCTCTGCTGCGCGAATCCGGCCAGATGCCAATCTTAGCGCCGAGCCGGCTCGGCTTGACGAACCAGCCGGCTGGCGAAGCCGGTGGCTCGACCAGCCAGCGTCCGTCGCGTGCCAAACCGGATTGCGGCACCGGCAGGCCGAGTGCGCCGAGCACGGCGCCGGAGCGGAACTTGTCCTGGCAGAGCGCAAACAGCGCATCATCGGCGCCGAGCAGCTTCAGGCCGTTCAGCCTTGCCAGCGCCGGCGCCGCACCGCCACGGAAATAGGCGATGCCGTCGGTCAGCGTCCACACCAGCGTCGTCTGCGAATCCTCACCGGCAAGCAGATTTGCGGCATCGTCGAGCGCCACTGGCGCGAAGGACAGGCCGCGCGTCTGGCAGGCTGCGGCCAGCGCGTCGAACTCAGGGGCGATGTCGGTCGATTGCGCCAGATAGGAGGTGATTTCGGCGGCGCGCGCCGGCACGTGGCCATCAGCAACCAGCCGCTCGAAGCAGGCGTTTTCCGGCTCGTAGACTAGGATCAGCTTCGGCCTGCGGCTTGTCATGGCATCAACGATTCCTGGCGATGAACGGGCCTGGCAGCGCGACTGCCTACCATCGCATGGCGGATGTATCAGGCTTTCGCGAAATCGACGTCAGCCTAGCCAATCAGCACGCGCGGCTCGAAGCGGCCGTTGACCGGAATGTCGAGCAGAAACGTCATGCCGGCTTGCGGGTCCAGCAGGCGCTGTTTCTCATCCTTGCCCGACCAGGCGGAGGTGACCGCCAGCCGGTCGGCATTCCTGCCGACAAAGGCCGGGCAGGACGGCTGCGTCACCGGCATCGCGACCGAACGGATGAGCTTGCCGTCAGGCCCGTAGGCTTCAACGACGCTGCCGCCCCAGCACGCGTTCCACAGGACACCGTCGCGATCGAGCACCGAACCGTCGATATAGCCCTTGGCCTTGCGGTGATCGACGAAGATTTTTGGCTCGCCAGCCGGCAGGCCGGTCGCCGGATCGCAGCCGACGCGCATCAACAGGCCGGTGCTGGTATCGGTGTAATGGGCAACGGTTCCATCTTCGGAAAAACAGATCGAGTTCGACACCGTGATGTCTGAATAGAGCCGGCGCAATTCACCCCTGAAGAACCAGTAGATCGAGCCAGCGGCCTTTGCCTCGCCCTTGCCCATCGTGCCGACCCAAAAGGCGCCGCAGGGATGGACGCGCGAATCGTTCGAGCGCGTCGCCGGATTGTCGGCCTCGATGGCCGTATGCAGCGTCATTTTGCCGGTCGCCACGTCGCGGACATGCAGGCCGGTTTCGGTGGCGATCAACTGTCTTTTGTCGTCGACGACGGCGATCGCGCTGGCCATTTGGCCAAGCTCGTGGATTTTGACGGCACCGCCGGACAGGGGCTTTTCCAGAAGCTGGCCGTTGACGATGTCGAACCAGTAGAGCGTTTCGGTGGCGGCGTCATAGCTCGGGCCTTCGCCGAGTTGACAGACATGGTCGGAAAAAACCGAAATGATGGCTTCGCTCATGGCGCTGCTCCAAACGCTGCGTCCCAGGCCGCGACTGCGGCCTGCGCCCGCGTTGCCACCTCGTCGACGCTCATACCAGGCTTGAACAGGCTGGAGCCGAGGCCGAAGACGCTGACACCGGCCGCCTTGTAGCCGGCAAAGTCCTTCTCCGACACGCCGCCGACCGCGCCGACCAGCGTCTCAGCCGGCAAAACGGCGCGCATCGCCGCGATCCCGGCCGCGCCGAGCACGCTGGCTGGGAAGAATTTCAGCGCCGAAGCGCCGAGCCCGATGGCCTGGAAGGCTTCGGTCGGCGTGAATACGCCCGGCATCGTCACCATGCCGTAATTCATGGCGCGACCCATGACCTCGGCATCGATGTTGGGGCTGACCAGCAGCCGCCCGCCGGCCTTGTTCAGTCCGTCGACATCGGCTGCGGTCAACACAGTCCCCGCGCCGACCAATGCCGTCGCCGGCAGCGCCTCAACAATTCTCGCGATGGAGACAAACGGATCCGGCGAATTGAGCGGCACTTCGATCGCTTCGATGCCGGCCTCGAAGATCGCCCGGCCGACGGCCACCGCCTCGTCCGGCTTGAGGCCGCGCAGGATGGCGACAAGCCCGCGCTCGAGCTTCGGAAACGATGCGGTCTCGGTCACGCGGCAACTCCGCTGTTGTCGATCATGTCTGGGCAATCATGCCATTTTCGCGCGCCGCCTCGATGAGGCCGGCACGCACCGCCTCGTCGGCATCGACGGCTCTCACCGCAAGCCCGGCAAGACCGAGCGCCTCAGTGTAGAGGGTGCCGAGCGCGCCGGCTGCGATCAGCACGATCGACGCTGCGCCTTTTCGATAGCGGCGGCTGGCCGAGGCGATCTCGCCGCCGATCAGCAGGCCGGACAGGCAAGCAGCGGCATCGTCGGGTTTCAGGTCCTGCAATAGGCCCGCAGCGCGGATCGAGAACAGCCTCGATGTGACATCGCCGCCCTCGGCCAGCGCGATCTCGCACCAGCGCTGGAAAAACGGATTGCCTGGTGGAACCGGCTTGGGCTGCTCGCCCAGCGAATGGCGCAGGATCGAATGCGCCGCCAGCACCGAAAACAGCTCGCCGGTCGGCCAGGTGCCAAAACCGGCAACGGCGCCGTCCTCGACCAGCACCCATTTGGAGTGGGTGCCGGGCATGCAGACGAGATGGCGGCTTGTTGCCGGCAAACCGGCGCCGGCAAGCTGCGTTTCCTCGCCGCGCATGACGTCAGGCGCGTCGGCCTGGCGCTGGGCAAGGCCCGGCACGATGCGGATATCGCGGCGCTGGCCGGGAACGCGCGCAGCACCGGCAAGGATGGCGCCGATCGGCGCCGGCACGCTGACATAGGGCGCCTCCAGCCAGCCCTGGCGAGAGCCGGCCATGCCGCAGATGATCACGGGCATCGCTTCCTGCGCGCCCATCGCCGCCAGATGTCCTTCGAGGATGGTCGAAAACCCGGCCGCCTGCGCGGTGATCAGCCCGTCGTCGCCGCGACGCTCGGCGAGGACATTTCCGGCCTCATCGACCAGCCAGACCCTGAGACGGGTGGTGCCCCAATCGACGGCGGCCACAGAAGGCACGTTGCTCGCTGAGTTCACAGGAAGCCCCCGTCGACGATCAGCATCTGTGCGGTCAGCATGCGCGAAGCGTCCGACGCCAGGAACAGCACCGTGCCGACGACGTCTTCCGGCTGCATCACCTGCTTGATGCATTGCTTGGCCACGTGGACGGCGAGCGCCTGTTCGGTGACCCAGAGCTGCTTCTGTCGCTCGGTGATCACCCAGCCGGGTGCGATCGCATTGACGCGAATGCCGTCGGCGCCGAGCTTGCCGGCAAGCCCCTTGGTCAGGCCGACGATCCCCGCCTTGGCGGCGGTATAGGCCGGCATGTCGGGGTGATTGATCAGGAACGACGTCGACGTGAAGTTGATGATCGAGCCGCCGCCGGCGCGCTTCATGCCCGGCGCCACCGCCTGGGCGGAGAAGAAATGCGGGCGCAGGTTGATCGCCTGGTTGTTGTCCCAGAACTCCACGGTGACGTCTTCCACCGCGTGGCGATCGTCAAGTGCCGCATTGTTGACCAGCACGGTGACGTCGCCATGCGCCTCTGCCGCCCTGGCGGCCGAAGCCCGCAGCGCCTCGACGTCGCGTATGTCGGTCTTGAGATAGAGGGGGCGGCGGCCGAGATCCTTTTCGATTCGGTCGGCCAGCGCCAGGCTCGGGCCGTCGGCGATGTCGATGAAGGCGACTTTTGCCCCCTGGCGGGCAAAACCCTCGGTCAGCGCCGCGCCGATGCCGGAGCCGCCGCCGGTGATCAGCACCGAAGCACCCTCAAGGTCGGCAAAGCGCGCCGATGGCATCTTTTTTTCTCCCATGCTCAGTCGGCGCGCATCCTAGCCAGCCCGGTCGGGGGAGCAAGTGCGAAAAACCGAATCCCGAGGCTTATGTCAGACAAAAAGACGATCACGCCCCCGCTATGCCGCGGGCCGGCTATGTCCGGCAGGGAAATGCGATCCGATTGCCTTGGCGCGCAAGGCGCCGTCGAAGGCGATCCTCAAAATGTCGCGATTGGCAGATGACCGGGGAGGTTGTAAGGGCAAGCAGCCCATCCGATCCGCCGGAGATCCGCCATGCCTCTGAAAATCGCTGTCCAGATGGACCACATCTCCGCCGTCTCGATTGCCGGCGACACGTCGTTTGCGCTGTCGCTGGAAGCGCAGCGACGCGGCCACCAGCTGTTCCATTATACGCCCGACCGGCTTTCGCTGCGCGACGGCAAGGTGTTTGCCGGCGTCGAGGAAATGCAGGTCCGCGACGAGAAGGGCAGTCACTATTCGCTCGGCGAGAAAGTGCGCACCGACCTGTCGGAGATGGACGTCGTCCTGCTCAGGCAGGACCCGCCTTTCGACATGAACTACATCACCACGACGCATATGCTCGAGCGCATCCATCCCAGGACGCTGGTGGTCAACGACCCGGCCTGGGTGCGCAACAGCCCGGAAAAAATCTTCGTCGCCGAGTTTCCCGACCTGATGCCGGAAACGCTGATCACCAAGGACAGCCAAGAGGTTGCCGCCTTCCGCAAGGAATTCGGCGACATCATCGTCAAGCCGCTCTACGGCAATGGCGGCGCCGGCATCTTCCACCTGCACGAGGCCGATCGCAACCTCGCCTCGCTGCTCGAAATGTTCGGCCAGATGTTCCGCGAGCCCTACATCGTTCAGCGTTATCTGAAGGAGGTGCGAGCCGGCGACAAGCGCATCATCCTGATCGACGGCGAGCCGGTCGGCGCCATCAACCGGGTGCCGGCCGAGACTGATTCCCGCTCCAACATGCATGTCGGCGGCCGCGCCGAAAAAACGGAACTAACGGAGCGCGAACGCGAGATCTGCGCCCGCATCGGCCCGTCGCTGAAGGAGCGCGGTTTTATCCTCGTCGGCATCGACGTGATCGGCGACTACATGACCGAGATCAACGTGACGTCGCCGACCGGCGTGCGCGAGGTAAAACGCTTCGGCGGCGCCGACATCGCCAGCCTGTTCTGGGATGCGGTTGAGGACAAGCGCAAGTAACGTCCCTGCATGCCGGGACGGCGGTGTTCCGGCCCGTAGCCGATGCGACGCCATCAAGGCACAACGTTCGATTGTTCCCGTAATGTTCTTGCCTTTGCGCAAAATCTGTGGTTGTCTCGGATGACGCCGTTCGCGGCATGATCGCATGGGCTTGGGCGAGCCCATGTCCGGGGGCAGAAAAATGGTTGCGCGGGTCCGCACGGTCGCTTTCCAGGGCATCGAGGCCGTGCCGGTCGACGTGCAGGTGATGATCGCGCCGGGCAAGGTCAACATGCACATCGTCGGCCTCGGCGACAAGGCGGTGGCCGAAAGCCGGGAGCGGGTGCAGGCGGCGCTGCACGCATCGGGCCTGTCGATGCCGTCGAAGAAGGTCACCGTCAATCTGGCGCCCGCCGATCTGCCCAAGGAAGGCAGCCATTACGATTTGCCGATCGCGCTTGGCCTGATGGCGGCGCTTGGCGCCATTCCAGGCGACATGCTGGCCGGCTATGTCGTGCTTGGCGAACTGTCGCTCGACGGCACCATCGCCGCGGTGGCCGGCGCGCTGCCGGCTGCGATCGGCGCCAATGCCGAAGGCAAGGGCCTGATCTGCCCTTTCGCCTGCGGCCCGGAAGCGGCGTGGGCCGGCAAGGATTTCGACATCCTGGCGCCGCGCAGCCTGATCGCCATCGCCAATCATTTTCGCGGCACGCAGGTGCTGTCGCGGCCGGAGGCCGGTATTCATGCCTCGGCGCGCGACCTGCCGGATCTTGCCGACATCAAGGGCCAGGAGACCGCCAAGCGGGCACTCGAAGTGGCGGCGGCCGGCGGCCATAACATGTTGATGATCGGTCCGCCAGGATCGGGAAAATCGATGCTGGCGCAGCGGCTGCCGTCGATCCTGCCGCCGCTGGCGCCGAGGGAATTGCTCGAAGTCTCGATGATCGCCTCGGTGGCCGGCGAGCTTGGTGAAGGCAAGCTGACCGACCGGCGGCCGTTCCGCGCGCCGCACCATTCGGCCTCGATGGCGGCGCTGGTCGGCGGCGGCCTGCGCGTGCGGCCGGGCGAGGCCTCGCTGGCCCACCACGGCGTGCTGTTCCTCGACGAGTTTCCCGAATTCTCGCCGCAGGCGCTCGATGCGCTGCGCCAGCCGCTGGAGACCGGCGACTGCATGATCGCCCGCGCCAATCATCGCGTCACCTATCCGGCGCGCATCCAGCTGGTTGCGGCGATGAACCCGTGCCGCTGCGGCATGGCCGGCGAGCCGGGCTATCGCTGCCTGCGCGGCGATCGTTGCCGCACCGACTATCAGGCGCGCATATCAGGCCCGCTGCTCGACCGCATCGATCTCCGGATCGAGGTGCCGGCGGTCTCGGCCAGCGATCTGATCCGGCCGGACCGGGCGGAGAAAAGTGCCGATGTGGCGCTGCGCGTGGCCCGCGCGCGGACAACCCAGCGCCAACGTTTCGAGCGGCTCGGCGCGACCTCCGTCACCACCAACGCGCACTGCTCCCCCTCTGTCATCGAGGAGATCGCGATGCCGGATGCATCAGGCCTGTCGCTGCTCAGGGATGCCAGTGAAAAGCTCGGCTTTTCGGCGCGGGCCTATCACCGGGTGCTGAAGGTGGCGCGGACATTGGCCGATCTCGAGGCCAGCGAGACTGTCGGCCGCATCCATCTGGCCGAGGCGATTTCGTACCGCATGAGTTCGGAGCGAATGGCGCAGGCGGCGTGACGTTCCCCTCCCCCTTGAGGGTCCCTTGAGGGAGGGTGACCGGCCCGGCCCGCCGCGGCAGCTACTTAACCGGGATCATGAGATGTGCGTAGGGAGTGCCCGCCCACATCACATATGGCTTGGACGTGTCAGGTTTGGGGTCAGCCGGATAGCCCTGCATCATGTCCGTTGCGTTGACGATCATCACGTGCGGTCCGGTCTCCACCCAATATTTGCCTTCCTCGGGCTTCGTCGCATAAGGATCGGTGTTGCTGCCATCGGTGCCGCCGGCCAGCATATACATGAAGCCGACCTTGCCCTTGGGCGGTTCCTTTTTTCCAATCCACGCCATCGCCCATTCCATCGCGTTGGCATCGCCACACATTGGATCCGGGCCAGGTGTGGCCGGGTTGTCCGGCATGCACCAGAAGCCGTTTGTGCCCTCGCGCAGTGTGCGCATTGCACCCTTCTCATCCATAGCGTGGATCGCAGCGCCGCTTGATACAGCGGGGGGTGCGGCGGATTCAGCGCTCTTGATCATCGCAGCGTCATCGGCGGCTGCGCCTTGCATCGCAACCAAACTGCCCGCCGCCACAAGGGCAGCGACCGTCAGAAGCCGTTTCATGGCCGTTCTCCGGTTTTGAGTTCTTGTGCATGATGTCGGACGCACGGCCTCCCAGAGCCGTTTGTCGGTGGTTAAATCGTAGCAGATCGCGTGCACCGGGACAACGATGTTTTAGCAATTGCTAATATCTGTCGGGTTATACTAGAACTCTGTGCGCGCTAGCGAGGGTCTTTCCTTCGCCTTCAGCTCCAACCGCCGCGCGTGCAGCACCGGCTCGGTGTAGCCGTTGGGCTGGACCCGGCCCTTGAAGACGAGGTCGCAGGCGGCGAGGAAGGCAATCGACTTGTCGAAGTCAGGGGCCATCGGCCGGTAGAGCGGATCGCCTGCGTTCTGGCGGTCGACGACACCGGCCATGCGCTTCATCGTCTCCATCACCTGGTCTGAGGTGCACACGCCGTGATGCAGCCAGTTGGCGATGTGCTGCGAGGAGATGCGCAGCGTCGCGCGGTCCTCCATCAGGCCTACGTCATTGATGTCAGGCACTTTCGAGCAGCCGACGCCCTGGTCGATCCAACGGACGACATAGCCCAGAATGCCTTGCGCGTTGTTGTCGAGCTCGTTCTGGACCTCCTCCGGCGACCAGTTCGGCCGCACCGCTACCGGCACCGACAAGATGTCGTCGAGCTTTGCCTTGGGGCGGCTCTTCAGCGCCGCCTGCATAGCGTCGACGTCGACCTTGTGGTAATGGGTGGCGTGCAGTGTCGCCGCTGTCGGAGACGGCACCCAGGCGGTGTTGGCGCCGGCCCTGGGATGGGCGATCTTTTCCGCCAGCATCGCCGCCATCAGATCGGGCATCGCCCACATGCCCTTGCCGATCTGGGCGCGGCCGGCCAGCCCGCATTCCAGCCCGGTGTCGACGTTCCAGGCTTCGTAGGCGGCAATCCAGACGGCCTGCTTCATGTCGCCCTTGCGGATCATCGGGCCGGCTTCCGTCGAGGTGTGGATCTCGTCGCCGGTGCGGTCGAGGAAACCGGTGTTGATGAAGACAACGCGATCCTTGGCGGCGCGGATCGCCTCCTTGAGGTTGACGGTGGTGCGCCGCTCCTCGTCCATAATGCCCATCTTGATGGTGTTTTTCGCCATGCCGAGCAGCGCCTCAACACGGTCGAATATCTCGACGGCGAAGGCGACTTCCTCCGGCCCGTGCATCTTGGGCTTTACGACATACATCGAGCCCGCGCGGGAATTGGCGCGTCGTCCGCTCGGGCCGACATCGTGCAGCGCGATCAGCGCCGTCATCGCCGCATCCATGATGCCTTCCGGCACTTCGTTGCCGTCGCGATCCGTTATCGCCGGATTGGTCATGAGGTGGCCGACGTTGCGGATCAGCATCAGCGAGCGGCCGGGCAGGGACAGCGCGCCACCATCAGGCGCGGTGTACGACCGGTCGGGATTGAGTTTACGCGTAAACGTGCTGCCGGCCTTGGTGATCTCCTCGGCAAGGTCGCCCTTCATCAGGCCGAGCCAGTTGCGGTAGACCAAAACCTTGTCCTGCGCATCGACTGCCGCGACCGAATCCTCGCAGTCCTGAATGGTGGTCAGCGCCGATTCCAGCACGATGTCGGCAATGCCTGCCGGATCGGTCTTGCCGATCTGGTTGCTGCGGTCGATCACAATCTCGATATGCAGGCCATTGCGGGTGAGCAGAACGGCTTCGGGATTATCGGCGTCGCCGCGATAGCCGGCAAACTGTTTGGGATCGGCGAGCGTGGTGGCGCCGGCGCCCTCGCCCAGCCGTAGCATGCCGTTGGCCACGGAAAGCCCGTTCACCCCTGCCCATTTGCCGGTCGTCAGCGGGACCGAATCGTCGAGAAAACCCTTCGCCCAGGCAATGACCCTAGCGCCGCGCTCGGGATTGAACCTGGCACCCTTCTCGGCGCCGTCGGTCTCTGGAATGGCGTCGGTGCCGTAGAGCGCATCATAGAGCGAGCCCCAGCGCGCATTGGCGGCATTCAGCGCGTAACGCGCGTTCATCACCGGCACCACCAATTGCGGCCCGGCAACCACCGAGATCTCGGGGTCGACATCGTCCGTCGCGACGGAGAAGGCCGGCCCTTCCGGCGCGAGATAGCCGATTTCCCTCAGGAAATCCTTGTAGGCTTCCATGTCGCTGGGCGCGCCATTGTCGTGATACCAGCGGTCGATCTGGCCTTGCAGCGCGTCGCGCTTTGCGAGCAGAGCCCGGTTCTTCGGCGCCAAATCATCCACGATGGCGGAGAAGCCGGTCCACAAGGCGTCGGCTGCAATGCCGGTGCCCCGCAGCGCCTCGTTCACGACGAAATCATAAAGCCCGCGGGCAATCCGCAATCCGGCGATTTCGACGCGATCGGTCATCGGGGCTTTCTCCAGGCGAAAGGCTTTGGCCGGGCCTTTGACATGTCAAGGTGGCAGGGTCAATTCAGCTTAGGGTGAAGGTAGGGCAATTCGCTTCCATTTCGAATGACGCCTCACCCTTTGCGTTGACGCAGGCTGGTGCGGCTCCCCTTCTCCCACAAGGCGCCCTATACCGCGATCCTTGGCCTGCCCGACGCCACCGCCACCACATGCGCCTCGATGAACATGCGCTGGCCCTCGACGGTCGAAACGCGGAATTCGCTGGCGATCTCGATTTCGGCGCTGTCGGTGCCGGCGTCCCTGGCCCGCCCGGCGGCAATGGCGCGGACATCGGTTTCCGCTGCCGCGATCGCCGCCGCCTCGTCATTGAAGTCGCGCACGTTTTCGCCCGAGGCGACGCGAAACAGCCCTTCCTGGGGCTGGCTGACGCGCGCCTCCGCCGAAACCCTGACCTGGCCGACGACGGCGCCGAGCGCATTGGCGACATCGGTATCTTCGGGCACCACGCAGTCATGGCCGACCAGCGGTGGCAGCCCGGCATAATGCAGCGGCGCCGAGGCGCCGAGGCCGATGACCGGGCGGTCGAGGGCGACGCTCAGCCGTGCGATGCCGGGATGCGCGTCGACGGCGCGCTGCACCAGTGCGTGCGCCACAGTCGCCGCGCCGTCCAGCCCGTCCTCGGCAAAGGCGGTTTCGAGGACGACTTCCGCCGACAGCCGGGTCAGCGTGGTCAGCACCCGTTCCGAGATCGCCTCCGGTGAGGCGGCGATCGCCTGTCCGCGGCCGTCGCGCTTGCGGGCGAACAGCTCGGCACCGAGCCGAGCCGTGGCGGCGTCCCAGTTGGCCTGCTTGCCCAGCACATGGGCGGCGTCCGACGGCGTGAAGCCGGCGACATGCACCAGCCCGCGCGACACCAACCGGTTCAAGGTGGCGTTCTGGGCGTTTGATGTCAAAAGCCTGTCGACGGCGAGCGGGGTCGCGCCGATCAGCTCATAAAGCTTGGCCTCGGCGCCGGTCAGGCCGGCAGCCAGCCGCTCCGGCACGCCAGTCCTGACCGCCAGCCGGCCATCCATGCGGCTGGGGTTGGCCGCGCGGATCTGGCGTTCCAGTTCGACGGTCACCGCTTCGCCATGCATTATGCCGGCCAGCGCCAGCGGCACCAGGCGGCGCGGCCCGAGCAAAATTCTTGGGTTGAGCGCGCCATCCTCCAGCGTCACTTCGGAATCGCCGCCGAGTCCAAAGGTGCGCATGGCGACCGCCTCGACCATGGTGCGGAAGCCGCCGACGGTGGCGCCTTCCGGGTCAAGCCTGGGACGGCCCTGGTCGAGCACGGCAACGTCGGTGGTGGTGCCGCCGATGTCGGAGACGACTGCATTGTCGAGGCCGGTCATGTGGCGAGCGCCGACAAGGCTGGCGGCCGGGCCTGAAAGAATCGTCTCGATCGGCCGCTGGCGGGCGAAGGCGGCCGAAACCAGCGCGCCATCGCCGCGCACCACCATCAGGGGTGCTGCAATGCCGCGCGCGGCGAGGAAACCTTCGGTCGCCGCCACCAGCCGGTCGATCATCGAGATCAGCCGGGCGTTGAGCAACGTCGTCAGCGCCCGGCGCGGGCCGCCGAGCTTGGCCGAAAGCTCGTGGCTGGCGGTGACCGGCAGGCCGGTCTTTTTGCGAATGAGGTCGCGAGCGGCAAGCTCGTGCGCCGGGTTGCGGGTGGCGAAATAGGCGCAGACGGCAAAGCCGGACACCGAGGCGCCGAGTTCCGGCAGCGCAGCCTCCAGCCCGGACAAATCGAGCTTGGCGGCATTGCCATGGACATCATGGCCGCCCGGGCAGAACACCACCGGGTCGGCGCCGAGTGCGGCCTTCAGCCCGTCGCGGGCGAGGTCGCCTTCGGAAAAGCCGATCATCACCAGCGCCACGCGACCGCCCTGGCCCTCGACCAGCGCGTTGGTGGCCAGCGTCGTCGACATCGACACCAATTTTATGGCTGCAGGATCGGTGCCAGCTTTTTGCAGCACCGCGTCGACCGCGCCCGAAATGCCGACCGCGAGGTCGTGGCGCGTCGTCAGCGCCTTGGCCTTGGCGTGCACTTTGCCGCTTGGCCCGCCGGCTTCCGACCACAGCACGGCGTCGGTATAGGTGCCGCCGGTGTCGATGCCGAGGAACAGGGGGGAGGATTTGGTCTTGGCGGTCATATTCTGGCAGCGGTCCGGCGAATTTCGTCTCCGCCCCTTAGCCGATACGGAACGGCGGATAAAGCCGCGAGCGCTGGGCCACGGCGCCTAATCTCCCCTCTTGAGGGGGAGATGTCGCCGAAGGCGACAGATGGGGTCGTGGGGGGGGGGGGGGGGGGGGGGGGGGGGGGGGGGGGGGGGGGGGGGGGGGGGGGGGGGGGGGCGCCCCCCCCCCGGGGGGGGGGGGCCCCCCCCGCGGCCCCGCGGCGGGGGGGGG